>JAYVRO010000578.1:0-10086 GCA_043776165.1 Rubrivivax sp.
GGCGCGCGCCGCGACGAAGAAAAGGCCCGGGCCAAAGAGCGCATCTTCAGCCACCGCGACAGCTTCGGCCAATGGCTGCCCAAAGAGCAGCGCCCCGAACTGTGGCAACTCTTCAACACGCGCATCAAACCGGGCGAGCACTTTCGCGTGTTCCCCATCAGCAACTGGACCGAGCTTGACGTGTGGCTCTACATCGCCCGTGAACGCATCCCCTTGCCGCCCATGTACTACGCGCACCAACGCGAAGTGATCCGCCGCAACGGTTTGCTGGTGCCACTCACCGAAGTCACGCCTTTGTTAACTGGTGAGGTGAGTGAAACCCTGGAAGTGCGCTTTCGCACGGTGGGCGACATGACCTGCACTTGCCCCGTGACCAGCAGCGCCGCCAGCGCTTTAGAAGTGGTGGCAGAAACGTTGACCGCCACCGTCAGTGAACGCGGCGCCACGCGGATGGACGACCGCACGTCTGAGGCGTCCATGGAACGCCGCAAGAAAGAGGGCTACTTCTGATGAACGTTGCAACGCATTCTTCTGCTCTTCATGGCAGCGATCGATCGAAGAATGATCGATTGATCGAAAGCCGTGCCGCCAACACCGAAACAGCACCGTGCGGTGCCTTGCGGTTCTTGACAGCAGGCAGTGTTGACGACGGCAAGAGCACCTTGATCGGTCGCTTGCTGTTCGAGAGCCAGGCCATCCTGTCCGACCAACTTGAAACGTTGGCAAAACGCGCCGCAGGCGCCCCGATTGATTTGTCGCTGCTCACCGATGGCCTGGAAGCGGAGCGTGAACAAGGCATCACCATCGACGTGGCCTACCGCTACTTCGCCACCAAGGCGCGCAAATTCATCATCGCCGACGCCCCAGGCCACGAGCAGTACACGCGCAACATGGTCACCGCTGCAGCGGGCAGCGATTGCGCCGTGGTGCTGGTGGACATCACCAAAGTCGATTGGCGCGCACGGCCCGTCAAGCTCCTGCCGCAAACGCGGCGCCACAGCTTGCTGGCGCAGCTGCTGCGAGTGCCGAGCATCGTTTTTGCCGTCAACAAACTTGACGCCGCAGACGACATGCAAGCCGCGTTTGAAGCCGTGCGCGACGCGCTGGCGACCTTCGCCAAAGAAGCGGGGTTCACGCCCGCTGGCATCGTGCCTGTGTCGGCCTTGCGTGGCGACAACGTGACCTTGCCCTTGCGCACGACTTGGTACAGCGGCCCGTCGCTTTTGCAACTGTTGGAAGGCTTGCCCAGTGCGTCCGACGATTCAACCAGTGCATTGATGCTGCCTGTGCAATACGTCGCACGCGCTACTGACGGCCACAGCAAAGGCGACCAGCCGCGCACCTTGTGGGGCCGCATTGCGCAAGGCGCTGTACAAGTGGGCGACACAGTGCAAGTCTTTCCCAGTGGAGAACAGGCTGTGGTGGCACAAGTGCACCGTGCTGGCACCGTTGTGGGCGCCGCGCACGCGGGGCAATCGGCTGGCATCGTGCTGGATCGCCAACTCGATGTGTCGCGTGGCGACTGGATCGCCGCGCCGCAAAGCCTGCAAGCCACAAAAACTTTCAGTGCGACGCTGGCCTGGCTCGACACCGAGCCCGCCGCCGTTGGCCGCAAGTACCTGCTGCGCCACGGCAACCGCTGGGTGCAGGGGCGACTCTCTGCCATCGAGCATCGGCTGGACATTCACACCTTGGCACCCACCGCCGCCACAGAGCTGGCTGTCAACGACATCGCGCTGGTTCGCTTTGAGCTGCAACAAGCGCTGCCCCTGCAAGCTTTTGCAGACAACCGCGTGGGCGGTGCTTTGATCGTTGTCGACCCCAGCACGCACCGCACCAGTGGTGCCGCACTGGTTCAAACCACGCAAACAACATGACGACACCCATCAAGACCACAGGCCACGTCATCTTCATCGGCGCAGGCCCAGGTGCCGCCGACCTCATCACCCTGCGCGGCGCGCAGCGCCTGGCCAGCGCCGATGTGGTGTTGTTCGACGCACTCACCGACCCGGCCTTCAAACACTTCGCGCCACAAGCCATTTGGGTGGACGTGGGCAAGCGCGGCTTTTGCGATTCCGCTGGCCAAGCCACCATTGACGCCCTGCTCGTGCGCCACGCCTTGGCGGGCAGCGTTGCGGTGCGCCTGAAAGGTGGTGACCCCAGCATTTTTGGCCGCCTGGAAGAAGAACTGCTGGCACTGGCCACGCATCACATTCCCTGCGAAGTGGTGCCCGGGGTGACTGCGGCCATTGCAGCAGCCGCTGATGCACAGCGCCCGCTCACCCGCCGTGGTTCGGGCCGCAGCGTCACCCTGTCCACGGCCATGACACGAGAAGGTCAATTGCAAGTCAACACATCGGGTGTCCATCGCGCCGACACCGAGGTCTTCTACATGGCCGGCCGCCAACTTGGAAAGTTAGCCCGCCAGCTGCGGGCGGCGGGCTGGCCGGCTGACACCCCTGTGCTGGTGGTGTCGCACGCGGGTCTGCCCGATCGCGTGAGCAGTGACCACGCCTTGGTGGACTTGGCAGCAGCGGCCGTTCGCCATGCGGGCCGCCCCACCGTGGTGACGGTCGGTGCGGGTGCAAAACCGGTCGCCGCAGCAAGCACAACGGTGGCAGCTTCAGCACGCATGGCCGTACAGACAGAAGCGGGACTCGCGGCGGAAAAGAGCGCCCTCTAAAATCTGCGCGCCTCCCTGGTGGTTTGTGGATGGCCGTTGGCAACAACTGCCGTGCGCTGCGTCCACCGCCCTGCCCCACTGCGAGCCCTCTCATGACCCACGTCGTTCTCGAATCCTGCATCAAGTGCAAGTACACAGACTGTGTTGATGTTTGCCCCGTCGATTGTTTCCGCGAGGGCCCGAACATGCTGACCATCGACCCCGACGAATGCATTGACTGCGCCGTGTGCATCCCAGAGTGCCCCGTCAACGCCATCCTGCCTGAAGAAGACGTGCCCACCGAGCAGTTGCACTTCATCAAGCTCAACGCTGAGCTCTCGCGCAAGTGGCCCAGCATCACCAAGCGCAAAACACCACCGGCCGATGCCGACGACTGGAAAGATGTCACGGGCAAACTCGATCAACTTATACGTTAACAACGCAGCATGGATCAGCAAGTGAACCCCGAGATCGCCCACACCGCGAACAGCCACAGCGGTGCCATTGAAACCGACGCCGTCATCGTCGGCGCTGGGCCGGTGGGCCTGTTCCAGGTGTTCGAACTGGGCTTGCTGGAAATCAAGGCGCATGTCATTGACTCTTTGGGTTACCCGGGCGGCCAATGCATTGAGCTTTACCCCGACAAACCCATCTACGACATTCCCGCCGTGCCCGTGTGCACAGGTCAGGAGCTCACCGACAACTTGCTCAGACAGATTGCGCCGTTTGGGGCAACGTTTCACTTTGGTCAAGAGGTCAAGGTGGTGCGCAAAGAAGCCGATGGCCGTTTTTTTGTTGAGACCTCCAAAGGCACATGCTTCCGGACCAAAACCATCTTCATTGCGGGTGGCGTGGGCTCCTTCCAGCCCCGCACCTTGAAGGTGGAGGGCATCGACAAATACCTCGACACGCAACTCTTTTACCGCGTCAAAAACCCGGCCCAATTTGCGGGCAAAAACCTCGTCATCATCGGCGGCGGCGACTCGGCTTTGGACTGGGCTCTGAACTTTGTGCAGGAAGGCCCGCACCAGGCCGAGAGCGTGATCCTCATGCATCGGCGTGACGGATTTCGTGCCGCACCCGCCAGCGTGGCCAAGATGAAGTCTTTGTGCGACGAGCTGGAAATGCAGTTCGTCACCGGTCAAGTGACGGGCATCGAAGAAGAGGGTGGCCGCATGACGCACATCAAGGTCACCGGCGCTGACGGCGTGACCCGCGTGATGCCGCTCGACGTGCTGCTGGTGTTCTTTGGCTTGTCACCCAAGTTGGGCCCCATTGCTGATTGGGGTTTGGGCATTGAGCGCAAACAGGTGCAGGTGGACACCGAGAAGTTTCAAACCAACATTCCCGGCATCTTTGCCGTGGGTGACATCAACACCTACCCCGGCAAGAAAAAGCTCATCTTGTCGGGCTTTCATGAAGCGGCGCTGGCGGCCTTTGGTGCGTCACCCATCATCTTTCCAGACAAGCGTGTGCTGCTGCAATACACCACCACCAGCCCCAAGTTGCACAAGGTCTTGGGCGTGGAGTCCCCGGTCTTTGATTAACCTTTCAAGATAGTTAATTTTCCCGACGTCTCTCGGGCGTCTTGTCTCTCTGCCGTATCATCGCGGCTCTTCGCTAGGGGTGTTGGCCTGTGCAAACAGTGCCGACTGAGAAAGTCCCTTTGAACCTGATTGAGGTAATCCTCGCGCAGGGAAGCAGTCAAACACCGTGGGCCTGTTCTGGGCTTGCCGTCGACCCGCCGACCTGCCATCACTCTTTTAACAATTGAGATGGCCATGACATTGCGTTTTACACCCCTTGCTGCCGCAGCGCTGTCCTGCTTGGCACCGATCGCCTTCGCACAAACCGCCGCAGAGATTGTCACGATCACAGGCAAAACGCTCAGCCTGCCCAGTGTGGCGGGCTTTGGCGACATGCCACTGGCGCGCGCGCCGCTGCAGGCCAGCATTTACAGCCGCGAGTCGCTCAGCGACGCCAACGTCAACGCCATCGCAGACTTGACACGGCTCGACGCCAGCTTGTCTGACGCCTACAACACCGAAGGTTATTGGAGCTATTTGACGGTGCGCGGTTTTGTCATCGACAACCGCGCCAACTATCGACGTGACGGCTTGCCGATCAACGCCGAGACCTTCATCTCGTTGGCCAACAAGGACCGCGTTGAAGTGCTCAAAGGCACGAGTGGTTTGCAGGCCGGTACCAGCGCCCCCGGCGGCTTGGTCAACCTCGTCGTCAAACGGCCACAAGGCCGGGTGCGAAGCCTGGCTTTGGACTGGCAACAAGACGGCACGCTCGGCGCGCAAGTTGACTTGGCCGACCGTGCTGGTATTGACGGCCAATTGGGTTGGCGCTTGAACCTGCAAGCCGCGCATTTGCAACCCGCCATGCGCGCGGCCAAGGGCCAAAGCAACTTGCTGGCCATCGCCACCGACTGGCAAATGACACCCGACAGCAAGCTCGAATTTGAGTTCGAACAAAGCCACCGCGCACAGCCCAGCGCGCCGGGCTTCAGCCTCCTGGGCAACAAGTTGCCCGAGGCCAATAAAGTCGACCCCCGCACCAACCTCAACAACCAACCGTGGAGCCTGCCCGTGGTGCTGGACGGCACAACCGCGTCACTGCGCTGGCAGCACAGGCTGAATGCCGACTGGCGATTCACAGCGCATGGCGCCGTGCAAAGACTCAAGAGCGATGACCGCGTGGCCTTCCCCTTTGGCTGTTACGACGCGGCCAGCGACACCTACTACGCCGACCGCTACTGCCCCAACGGCAGCCTTGATCTCTACGACTTTCGCAGCGACGGCGAACGACGCCACGTGGGTGTGCTGGACCTGCATGTGGACGGCACGCTGCGCGCCGCAGGCCTTCAACACGCACTGACTGCGGGTGTGCAAAGCACCCGCACGCAAGACCGCTTCAACCTGCAAGCTTTTAACTTTGCCGGCACGGGCAACATCAGCGCCAGCGCTGTGACCCCGTCGGCACCCGAGCTGCTGGATCAGAACACCAACCGCAATGAAACCAGCACCGAGTGGTACGCCAGAGACGTCATGATCCTGAGCCTCACTTGGCAACTGTGGGGTGGCTTGCGCCACACGCAGCTAGAGCGCAGCAGCGTGCGGACCAACGGTTCGCGCCCGACAACGTCGGCGCAACGTTTCACCACACCCTTCTTGGCGCTGACGTGGGCGGCCACAAACACCACCACGGCCTATGCAAGCGCGGGACAGGGCGTTGAATCGGAGGTTGTGCCCAACCGTTCACGTTACACAAACCGCGGCGAGACACTGGCTGCGTTGAAAAGCAAACAGTTCGAGATTGGTCTGAAAGACGACAGCGCCCACCTGCCTTGGTCCATCACAGCCTTTGACATCACGCGCCCCGTGAGCGACGACGTAAAGTGCAGCAACGTAGGCCTGGAAAATGAGCGGTGCACGCGCGCCATCGACGGCAATGCCCATCACCGTGGCCTGGAAGCCGCCGTGGGCTGGCGAGCCCGGGCCTGGGCCGCCAACCTCAGCAGCTTGTGGTTGAACGCCCAACGCGAGGGCGCGTCAAATCTCAGCCTGAACGGCCTGCGCCCCAGCAATGTGCCCACCAGCAGCCAACGCGCAGAGCTAACCTACGACATGAGCAACCTGCCAGGGCTGCGCCTTCAGGCCAACGTCGTGCACGAAGGCAACCGCGCCGTGCTGCCCGACAACAGCATCACTGCACCCGCCTGGACGCGCCTGGACCTCGCCGCGCGCTATCGCCAAAAGTTAGCCGCCACAACCCTGACATGGCGGGTCGGCGTGCAAAACGCGACGGACCACCGTGCCTGGCGGGAAACGCCCTACCAGTTTGGCCACTCTTACTTGTTCCCGTTAACCGGGCGCGCCTGGCATGCCTCGCTTCAGGCCGACATTTGATGGGCTGCCAAGAGCGGACTGAGAGGCCAAGGTGTACACGGCGCGGGACCCCGATGGGCGAGGCAAAAGCGACTAAATATCAAGTTATAATCATGGGCTCAATTCCTCGATAGCTCAGTTGGTAGAGCGCCGGACTGTTAATCCGTAGGTCCCTGGTTCGAGCCCAGGTCGAGGAGCCATAAGAATCAACGACTTAGCCCAACTCACAAGGTTGGGCTTTGTTGTTTCTGGGCGCCGTGTAGGGGCTATGTAGGGGCTGGGCGGCGTTTTCACCCCAGAAACGACGAACCCGGCGCAGCGGCCTGGCTCGGTGCATGTCGGGTCAGTGGCCGACGAAGACCCTTCCCCTTTCCTAGGGGCTGTCAAGGGGTTCTGTTCTTGCCCGGCCCGTTGCGCCCTGACTTTGCGCGGCCCTCGGGAGTCTTGGGGCCGGTACTCAGCCCACCGTGCCACATGCACCGGCTGTTGCCGTAGATGCTTGTGTGCGGGCAGGGCTTGCCGGTGCGCTTGCCCTTGGCACCACAGAGCAGTTCCTGAAATGGCGCCACGTCCGGCCACTTGGGATAGCCCGCGTCAAGCCATATCAGCCCGGCGGCTTCGGCCAGCGCTCGCGCCGTCCTGTGCGCCCGCATGGCGGCAACGTAGCGGGCGCGTAGGTCGGCCTGCGGGTCGAGGAAAGTAGACTTTTCCGAGGTCTTCATAGGGTTCCGCACTCAGCATGCGCTGCAAGCCAGGCAGCACCTCCCGCGCCACGGCGGCCCACGCTTGAACGGTCGTGTCTGCCGTCCATTCGGCTCCGCGCCACGCGTCGGCGGTCTGGTGCACCAACAGCACGGCCAGCGGTCACACTGCGCGCCACTCGGCACGGTCGGCGCGGTACAGCAGCACCAGCAGCACGTCGCTGGCCTGGGTGACTGCCTGCACCCACCATCGGCCACCTCGCCGGCCTGGGCGGTGCGATGGCGCTTCACCTCCACCGCCCAGCCCGGCACGCCTTGCAGGTTGGAATCCCCCGCGTGCTGGCGCACTCGGCGGCGAACATCCCAGCCGGTCAGCTCACGCACCAGCTCAGCGGCCTCGCGCTCGCCGGCCTTTTTGCGTTGCATGGCGCTCATGCTTCTTCACCCCCAGCAGCCGGGACACCCCTAAAGGGGGTTGTCCCGTTGCGTCCCGGGACTGTCCCGGGACTGTCCCGTTTTGTCCCGTTTTCTCGCTTGCCGATGGTTTGCACGATGCTGAAGTGCAATGCGGGGTCGGTCGGCCGGTAGAAGTCAGCTTCCACGGCGGCTTGTCCGAACCCGCACAAGTCGGCGCGCGCACGGTGGAAGGCCCGTTTCTTGGTGTCCTGCGTGTCTGCCGTGGAGCGTGCATAGAACAGCTCGCGCCAGTCCTCCACATGCACCCCGCGCAGCGTGCCGACTGCGGTTAGCTCGCCGGACTGTTCGCACGCGGTCACCAGAGAGTCGCGGGCCATGCACTGCGCTGGCGTCAACCTGGGCGCGCGACTGGCGCTGCTCTCACTGGCCGTCACTACGCACGACGTGATGGCGTCGCCGTGCTCATTGGTACCCAGCGCCAGCACTTCAAGCCCGAACGGCTGCGCGTCGCCGTCCTGCCCGTCCTTCGATTTGCTCACCGTCCACACGCGACGGTCGCCGTCCCGCGAAACCTCCACGGCGGCATCCATCGCAGCGAATAGGCTGGAGTGTCCGCGCAGGCCCTTGCTGGCATCCTTGCCACTGTGGTGCACCAGCACCACAAGCCCACCCGTTGCAGCTTGCAGCCGCTTCGCCGCTTCCAGAATCTCGCCCATATCGCGGCTGGAGTTTTCATCGGCGGTGGGCGCTGCGCGGTTCAGGGTGTCGATGAACACCACGGCACCGGCCGGCACCACGGCGGCCAAGTCGGCCACGTCCTGCGGCTCGGTCAGCTTGAACGGCTGCAACATCAGCCGTAGGCCATCTGGCAGGTTCTGGCCGTGGTGCGTCTCCCATGCCTGGGCGCGCAGCTTGAACCCGGCTTCACCTTCCAACGCGGCATAGACCACAGGCGCGGGCGTCACCCGATGGTCAAACCAGCGCCAGCCACCAGCGATGGCAGCGGCCAGGTCGAAGCCCAGAAAGCTCTTTCCCGATGCGCTAGGGCCGAACAGCGCCGCCAGGCCCACGGCCGGCAGCACACCACGCACGCACCAGGCCAGCGGCGGCAGCTCGCGCAGGTCGGCAGCACTCAGCAGCCGGTAACGTGGCTCGTTGCTGGCCTTGCTCGATTCCAGCATCGCGATGAAGTCCACCACGGCCACCGGCGCGTACTTCGCCGCTGCGCTGCTCACCAGCGCGGGTATTTGCAGGCGCCGTGCTCGCCACCTGTCATCGTGCGGCGCGGTGCTGGCATCCATCAAACCGCGCAGGTGGTTGACGGCGGCGCCGGCCTCCATGCCGGTCGCCACCAGCGATGCGGCCAGGTCGCGCAGACTGTCGTGGTACATCTCGCCGGACAAGACGCGGCGCACCAGCTCGGCGTGATGCTCGTCCGGTGCGCTGTCCACAATCTCGCCGGTCTCGGTGTTCACCTTCCGCCCAGCACGGATGCGCTCTGCAAGGTCAACAAAGCCCCGCAGAGGCACCAGCGGCCCGGCCTTGATGGGTTGCCCCGTCAAAGTCAGGTAGCGGCCCTTGCTGTACAGCTCCAGCTTCAACCCGTCGAGAGTGCCAGCGCAGCCCGTATCGAGCGGCGGCGCGTACCCGAATGCGCGCAGGCCCGTACCCGATGGCGAGACTTCGATGTAGGCAGCGCCCATGCCGTCAAGCAACGCCAGCGCGGCCGGGTCTACGGTGCCCGTGTCGGCATCCCGGCACGCGTCAATGTCCACCCCGGCCAGGTCGCCGGTGCCATCCAACACGAAGCCGATGCCGGTGCGGTCGCCGTCGAGATAGGCGGCTTCGGCTTGCTCGAAGGTGCCCCAGGTCTCGGGGTCGGTGGAGCTGGCGCGCGCGTGCGGTAGGTCGGCGCGGTAGGGCGTCTTCCTGGGCTTGGACTTGCCGGCCTCCGACTCCGCGCGCCAGGTCACCCAGCGCGGCAGCCGGCGAAGTTCGATAGGTACGCTGTCGAAGTTTGGCGCGACGAAGGCGGCGGTCATGACTGCCCACCGTTCAGCCATGCATCGTCGGGCCGGAAGTCATCGCCGGGCGGATGCTGGCGCGGCGCTTGATGGCGCTCGCCACTGTGTGCATCGTCGCGCTTCTTCTTCAGCCCGTAGACCGTCATCACCTGCGCGGCCACAAGGTCAACATTCGGGCGTGCCTTGCCGTCGCGGTCCACCCACGCGCCGGGCTTGAGCGTGCCGGCCACGGCCAGCGCGTCACCATCTTCCAGCGCCATCAGCGCAGCGCATGCCGACTCGCTGAAGGCCCCCTCTGTCAGGATAGATGTCGCCTCCAAATTTCCAGCGGATGATCCGCGAAGGAGCGACACGACATGCAGCGAAATCGACATTCAACTGAATTC
>JAYVRO010000579.1:0-10057 GCA_043776165.1 Rubrivivax sp.
TTGATCTTCGGAGACACCATGTTCAAGAAAATTCTCATCGCCAACCGGGGTGAAATCGCCTGCCGCGTCGCCACCACAGCCCGGCGCATGGGTGTGCGCACGGTGGCTGTGTTCTCCGACGCGGACGCCAACGCCAGGCACGTGCGCCTGTGTGACGAGGCCGTGCACATTGGTGGCAACGCCCCGCGAGACAGCTATTTGCAATGGCAGCGCATCATCGATGCTGCTTTGACCACGGGCGCACAAGCCATTCACCCCGGCTACGGTTTTCTCAGCGAGAACCAGGACTTTGCGCTGGCATGCGGCAAGGCCGACATCGTTTTCATTGGTCCCCCGGCGACGGCCATCGCTGCCATGGGCAGTAAATCGGCCGCCAAGGCCTTGATGGCGCAAGCCGGTGTGCCCTTGGTGCCGGGCTACCACGGGCAAGACAACGACCCGGAGCTGCTGCACAGCGAGGCCGTCAAGATGGGTTTTCCGGTGCTCATCAAAGCCAGTGCTGGCGGCGGTGGCAAGGGCATGCGCCGCGTTGACAAGGCTGAAGACTTTGCTGCGGCGCTGGCTTCTTGCCAGCGTGAGGCGCAGGCCAGTTTTGGCAACGACCACGTGTTGGTTGAACGTTACGTGAATCGGCCCCGGCACATCGAAATCCAAGTCTTTGGCGATAGCCAAGGTCACTGCATTTATCTCTTCGAGCGTGATTGCTCGGTACAGCGGCGCCACCAAAAAGTGCTCGAAGAAGCGCCAGCGCCAGGTTTGTCGCATGCGCTGCGCTCGCAGATGGGTGCCGCTGCTGTGGCGGCTGCCAAGGCTGTGGGCTACGTGGGCGCAGGCACGGTCGAGTTCATTGCTGAACAAGGCAGTGATCAGTCGTTAACGTTCTACTTCATGGAGATGAACACGCGCTTGCAGGTTGAGCATCCGGTGACCGAAGCCATCACGGGCCTCGATCTTGTCGAGTGGCAGCTTCTTGTGGCCGCAGGTGAGCCCTTGCCGATGCAACAGCATGAACTGGTGATGACGGGACACGCCATTGAAGCGCGGATTTGCGCTGAAAACCCCGACGCCAATTTCATGCCCGCCACCGGGCGGCTGCTGGTAGCGCGCTGGCCCGAGCACGTGGCTTTCAGCCGAAGCTGTGAGCTGCCGCGGGTCGACAGCGGTGTGGGCGAAGGCGACACCATCACGCCGCACTACGACTCCATGATCGCCAAGCTCATCGTCTGGGGCCACGATCGCGAGCAGGCATTGGCTCGCCTGGACGCCGCGTTGCGTGACACGCACATCATGGGCCCGCACACCAACGTGGCCTTCTTGCGGCGTGTGGTGGCGAGCGAGGCCTTCAGCACCGGTGATCTGGACACCGCCTTGATCGAACGTGAACGCGAGGCCCTGTTCGAGTCAGCCCCGTTGCCATTGGAAGTGGCTGCTGCAGGCGTCGTGGCACATCGCTTGCAAGGCGAAGCCGCGACGGTAGGCGCCGACCCTTGGTCACGCCGCGATGGCTGGCGACTGCATGGTGGCGCGCGGCGACAGCTCAACGTCGAGGTGCATGGCCAAGCCCATGTTGTGGTCGTTGAACGATTGCATGACGGTGCCACTGTGATGCACTTGGGCGCCCACTCCTGGCGGTTTGCAGCGTTGGCTTTGGGCGAGAACCGGCACGCCGTGACTTTGGGCGAGCGGCGCTTGATGCTCACGGTGTACCGCGTCGATGAACGGTTGGCAGTCTTCACTGCTGATGGTCATGCCTTTGTCACCGAGAACGATCCCATTGCCCATGCCGCAGACCCGAGCGCAGAGCGTGGCGGCTTGAGTGCGCCCATGCCCGGCAAAGTGGTGGCGTTTCTTGCAGTTGTGGGTGCCAGCGTCAAGCGTGGTCAAGCCTTGGCGGTGATGGAGGCCATGAAGATGGAGCACACCATCTGCGCACCCCACGACGGCGTGGTGCAAGAACTGCTGTATGCCGTGGGCGACCAAGTGGCTGAGGGCGGGGAACTGCTGCGTTTGCTCAGCGCAGCGTCATGAGCCCTCACGTATCAGGGCTTGTGACCGGGTTTGCCGTGGCTTGGGCTGGTGCGTCGCCAGCTGGCGGGCCAGTGCAAGAACTGCGGCCAGATCGAAGGCCGCGCGTGGTCGCTGTCAGGCCATTGCGACGGCGTGCTGTTGGCGTCTGCCGCGAGTCGATCGTTGTCTCGAAACTGTTGCGCCAAACCGGCCAAATCGCTGCCCCGCATGGCCTCGCACACCAGCAGCACATCACGTGCATACAAGGCCTGGGCCAACATGCGCTGCACGTCAATCCCTTGCGCCAATTCACGCTGCAAGAGCGTGTTTATGCGCTGGGCAAGTATCAAACGAGGATCGGGTGCTGGATGTGTCATGGGACGCTGAAGTGTGTACGAGCGCAGGTCGCCGCGACATCCCCTAAAAGTAGGACCTGCCGTGTTTTTTCACAAGCAACTTCATGACAAGAGCCGCATGAATCGAGCGCCATGACACGAGCCATGACCAGCCCTTGCATCGACGTGTGTCGCATGAGCCCGAATTCGGGCTGGTGCGAGGGCTGCTTGCGCAGCATCGACGAGATAGCAGCCTGGGGCCAAATGACGCCCTGTCAACGCCAAGCCGTGTTGGCAGACTTGCCGCGCCGTCGCTCGCAGCCGAGCAGCGTTCCCCCTTTCAATGCAGGCCCGCCATGAAACAACTGAGCTTTTGGTTCGACCCCATTTCGCCCTTTGCTTACCTGGCCTTCATGCGCTTGCCCCAGGTCTTGCAGGGTTGCTCGTACGACGTGCTCTACCGCCCTGTGCTCTTTGGCGCCTTGCTGCAACACCACGCCCACAAAGGACCGGCCGAAATCGAACCCAAACGCGCCTGGACTTTTCGCCACACCCATTGGCTGGCGCAGCACCATGGTGTCGCGATGGACACGCCACAGCGCCATCCCTTCAACCCATTGGCCCTACAACGTTTGGCATTGGCATGCTCTGCGGTGGGTGGTACGCCCAGCCGGCGCGTGGTTCAAGACGTGCTGGAGCATGTCTGGCTGGGTGGCTTGGATGCCACCGATCCCGCGCGCTTGGCCGCCTTGCAAGAGCGCCTGGCGCCGCAGCGCAGCCCCGGCGCTGATGACGTCAAGGCCGAATTGCGCGCCCACACTGAGCAAGCCCTCCAGCGCGGCATTTTCGGCGTGCCCAGTTTTGAGTTGGCTGGCCGCGTTTTTTGGGGACTGGACAGCCTGGACATGCTGCGCGCAGCGCTGCTGGATGACCCTTGGTTTGATGGCCCAGCCTGGCAGCGAGAAGGTGCCACGCGAGAAGGTCTTGTGCGCCGACAGAGCCAAACTTCGACATGACCACGAACGAGTTGCAGGACGTCGCCGGAGACAGCGGTCAGCTGCGTTTCAGGGCGCTCTTTGAGCACACGCTCAACGCCGTTATCCTGATCGACGACAGCCAGTGTTGCATTGATGCCAACCCTGCTGCGTGCACCATGCTCGCGTTCACGCGCGAAGAGCTCCTCACGATGCGGCTTGGCGATGTGATCGTTGCTGCGCCGGGCCAGATCGATGCCCGCGTGGCGCAACTGCTCGGGCACCGGCGCGAACGCGGCTTGGTGCGCCTGCGGCGCAAAGATGGCGCCTTGCTGATTGCCGAGTTTTCTGCCGTTGCCAGCATGCTGCCTGGCGTGCATTTGTATGTGCTGCAAGATGTGACTCAGCGTCACGCCGTAGAGCGCGAGCTGCGCGAGCGAACAGCGCGTTACGACCTCATTGTTGAAGGTGTTCGCGATGGCATTTGGGACTGGGATATCCCACGCAAGCGGGTATTTTTGTCACCACAGTGGAAGCGCTTGAGAGGCTATGAAGACTACGAGTTTGGCCACAACTACCGCGACTGGAGCGAAGGTGTTCACCCTGACGATGCACAACGCGTGCACGACGCTTTGCAGGCCCACGTCAAAGGCACGAGCGCCAGTTTCGACGAGGAATACCGCGTGCGCTGCAAGGACGGCAGTTGGAAATGGGTGCATGACCGCGGCGTGGCTCAGCGCGACGCCAGTGGGCGTGCCACCCGCATGGCTGGCGCCGAGACCGACATCACCGAGCGCCGCCGGGCCGAGGCCGAGCGCCTTGACGCTGCGCGCCGTTTGCACGACATGTCGAGCCACCTGGACACTGCGATGTCGGTGGCGGGTTTGGGTGTCTCGCGGTTTGACTTGCGCAGCGAGCGAACCTTCTTGGACGACAACATGCGGGCCTTGCTGGGCCTGAGCCCGTACGCTGAAGGCCTGAGCATGCAGGCCCTGAAGCAACTCATCCATCTTGACGACACAGCCGCCTTTGTCGCTGGGCGCGACGAGTGTTTGCGCGGGGGGCAGTCTGCCTTGATGGAAAGCCGCATGCGCCACGCCAATGGTTCTTGGCGTCATTTGATGGGCCGGTCTGTCCTTGTCCGCGACGCGGGCGGGCAACCCGCGTCGATCACGATGTTAACACTTGACGTGACTGAGCAGCGCCAGGCAGAGGCCGCCTTGCGTGCCAAAGAATTGGCCGAACAAGCCAACCGCGCGAAGACCCAATTTCTATCGCGCATGAGCCACGAGCTGCGCACGCCGTTGAACGCTGTGCTGGGTTTTTCGGAGCTTCTGTTGCATGACGAGCGTGCCCCTTTGGCGGCGCACCAGTTGGAGCAGTTGCGCCATGTTCGTGGTGCCGGGCAGCACTTGTTGCGCTTGATCAATGACTTGCTGGACATCTCGCGCATCGAGATCGATGCGCTGCAACTGCATCTGCAAATCACCGACGCCAAAGCGGTCTTTCAGCAAACCCTGACGGACCTGTCACCACTTGCGGCGCAAGGCGAGGTCACCACGCAGTTGTTTTGCGCGGAGAGCCTGTCAACGCAGATAACAACTGACATGACGCGACTCAGGCAGATCGCCTACAACCTGGTCTCGAACGCCATCAAATACAACCGGCGTGGCGGCGAGGTGACCGTGACCATCGCTGCTGCGCCATCGGGTTTGCTGCTCACCGTGGCAGACACCGGCATCGGCATGAACCCCGAGCAACTTGGCAAGCTCTTCCAGCCCTTTGACCGCTTGGGCCGAGAACAGTCGACCGTGGCTGGTGTTGGCATTGGCCTGGCCATTACCAAAGAGCTCGTGAAACGCCTGGGCGGTCGCCTCGAGGTGATCAGCGTCCTCGGCGTGGGCAGCAGCTTCACAGTCGAGATGCCTTTGTCGGTAGCGCAGCCAACAAGTTGACGGAATTAACGGCCCGCTCACCCGGGCACACCCTGAGTTCGACAACCGCCAAGAAGGCGCCGTGCGGTAGACAATGCACGTCAAGTTCCCCTCGCGTTAGCTGCCTCGCATCCGCGTACTGTTGATCTCGTCCCCACGCCCATGTCCCCCGCTGAATCCACTTCCACTGGCGTTTTGCGCACCCGCCCGCTCGAAGACAACCCAGAGCTTGCCCGCTTGGCCGCGACCTTGCTGCGCACCTCGAGTGCCACCTTGGACCTCAGCGAAGAAGAGGCCTCGCGTGTGGTCTTCTATCTGCGCTTGGTGCACTTCCCTCGCGGCTCCACGCTGATCCGCGAAGGCGACCGCAACAACACGAGTTTCATGCTGCTGTTGCTCAGTGGTGACGTCTCGGTCGACATGGCCGACGAAGGCCAACCCGAGCGGCTGGCGGTGTCTGTTTTGGGCCCGGGCAACTTGATCGGCGAGATGGGTTTGCTCGACGGCGCACCGCGCTCGGCCACATGCCGTGCGGTGAGTGACGTGCAAGCCGCGGGCCTGTCACGCCAAGACCTGCAACGCCTGATTGACGAGCACCCCAAAGTGGCGGCGCGTTTGTTGGTCGCCATCTCGCAGCGCATCGGTGACCGGCTGCGCGCCATGGGTGAACAACTGCGCTTGTATGCCCGCCTCACGGCAGCGCAACAGATGGAAATTGATCGCTTGAAGTCACGGCTGATCTGAACCTTGCGACAATCGCGGCCCTGTTCCAACAGTGCGTTCCCATGAGCCATCACATCCTTCAAAACATCCCCGCTGGCGAACGTGTCGGCATCGCTTTTTCTGGTGGGCTCGATACCAGCGCTGCCGTGCACTGGATGCGTGCCAAGGGCGCTGTACCCTACGCCTACACGGCCAATTTGGGCCAGCCCGACGAGAGTGACTACAACGAGATCCCGCGCAAGGCGCTGGCCTACGGCGCCGAGAAAGCACGCCTCATTGAATGCCGCCCGCAACTGGTGGCCGAGGGCATTGCCGCCATCCAGTGCGGCGCGTTTCACATCAGCACCGGTGGCGCCACGTACTTCAACACCACGCCGCTGGGCCGCGCGGTGACGGGCACGGCGCTGGTGGTGGCCATGCGCGATGACGACGTCAACATCTGGGGCGATGGCAGCACCTACAAGGGCAACGACATCGAGCGCTTTCACCGTTACGGCTTGCTCGCCAACCCGGCCTTGCGCATCTACAAGCCTTGGCTGGACCAGACTTTCATTGACGAGCTCGGTGGCCGCAAAGAGATGAGTGAGTACCTCATCCAAGCGGGCTTTGACTACAAGATGAGCGTCGAAAAAGCCTACTCCACCGACTCCAACATCCTGGGCGCCACACACGAAGCCAAAGACCTGGAGCACTTGAACAGTGGTATGCGCATCGTCAACCCCATCATGGGCGTTGCCTTTTGGCGCGACGACGTGGCCGTCAAGGCCGAAGAGGTGAGTGTGCGTTTTGAAGAGGGCCAGCCTGTGGCATTGAATGGCCGCACGTTTGCTGATGCCTTGTCACTCTTTGAAGAAGCCAATCGCATTGGTGGGCGGCACGGCTTGGGCATGTGCGATCAGATTGAGAACCGCATCATCGAAGCCAAGAGCCGTGGCATCTATGAAGCGCCAGGCATGGCTTTACTGCACATCGCCTATGAGCGTCTGGTCACCGGCATCCACAACGAAGACACCATCGAGCAGTACCGTTCCAACGGGCGCCGTCTGGGCCGCTTGCTCTACCAAGGCCGTTGGTTTGACCCGCAGTGCCTGATGCTGCGCGAAACCGCGCAACGCTGGGTGGCGCGGGCGGTGACTGGCGAAGTAACGTTTGAGTTAAGGCGCGGCAATGACTACTCTTTGCTCAACACCGAAAGCCCCAACCTCACTTATCACCCCGAGCGTTTGACGATGGAGCGCGGTGCGGGTAGCTTCACGCCCGCAGACCGCATTGGCCAGCTCACCCTGCGTGGCATGGACATTGCCGACACGCGCGAGAAGCTGGCCATCTACACGCGCACAGGTCTGTTGGGCAGCAGCAGCGACGGCGCCATCCCACTGCTGGGCGGCAGCAAAGACTGAACTAACGGATGAGGTGACTCGGCCGCTTAGACCCGGTCTTCTCGGACTTCTCAGTCATCTCATTCAGCTGCTTGCTGCACGGGCGACTGCGCCGCAATGGCGTTCAAGGCCGCTTCCAGGTGTGCCACCGTGCGCTCCAGGTTGTGTAATTTCTCCAGGCCAAAAAGCCCTAGACGGAAGGTCTTGAAGTCGGCGCCTTCATCGCACATCAAGGGCACACCCGCGGCGGTTTGCAGGCCCAAGCCCAAGAAAGTTTTGCTCGTGTTCAGACCTGCGTCATCGGTGTAACTCACGGCCACGCCCGGTGCTTCAAAACCGGGCGCTGCCACGCTGCGATAGCCCATTCGCTGCAAGAGCTTGCGCACGGCAGTACCGAGCGCCATTTGCTCGTCACCCAACTTGGCAAAACCGTAAGCCCGGGTTTCCAGCATCACGTCGCGCGTTTTGGTCAGCGCGTCTGTCGGAAGGGTGGCGTGATAGGCGTGGCCACCGTCCTCGTAGGCCTTCATGATCTGGCCCCACTTCTTCAGGTCACACGCAAAACTCGTGCTGTTGGTGGTAGCCAAACGCTCCGCGGCAGCCGGGCTCAGCATGACAAAAGCGCAGCACGGTGAGCCGCTCCAGCCTTTTTGCGGCGCGCTCACCAGCACGTCCACGCCCGTGGTTTGCATGTCCACCCACATCGCGCCAGAGGCGATGCAATCAAGCACAAAAAGGCCGCCCACTTCGTGCGTCGCCTCGGCCACTGCACGCAAGTAGTCGTCAGGCAACAACATGCCGGCAGCGGTTTCCACGTGCGGCGCAAACACGACTTGTGGGCGCTCGGCGCGGATGGTGGCCACCACGTCGGCAATGGCGGCTGGCGCGAAGGCGGCTTGGTGCGCAGCGTTCAAGCGTTTGGCTTTCATCACCGTGCTGGAAGCCGGGATGCCACCCATCTCAAAAATCTGTGTCCAGCGATAACTGAACCAACCATTGCGAATGACCAAGGTCTTGGCGCCGGTGGCAAATTGCCGCGCCACGGCTTCCATGCCAAACGTGCCGCTGCCCGGCACCACGATGGCGCTGTGCGCTTTGTAGACCTCTTTCAAGACGCCGGAGATGTCCCGCATCACACCCTGGAACTTGCCCGACATGTGGTTCAAGGCGCGGTCGGTGTAGACGACAGAAAACTCGAGCAAACCGTCGGGGTCGACGTGGGGGAGAAGGCCGGGCATGGTGGCTCCGATGGGTACGGGGAAGGGGCAGTTAGCTTAGCACCCGTGCGCGCAAACGCCCGCCGTTGGATCAACTGTCGCTATGCTTGGGCGGCAAAAATCATCCAGGGAGACAGCATGCCATTCAACCTCCGACGCGCTGAAAGCAGCCAAAGCCACGCACCTCATCGTGCTGAGCAAACTGCGCGCCGATGCCGACGTGAAATTCTTGAACCAAAGTGGCGGCATTGGCAAGCTCGAAGGCTTGGGTTTCTATTGCGACAGCGAGACCAGCGTGACCAAGCGCGAGACGGGCGAAAAATTCACGGGCTACGTTGCAGCCTACGTCTACCTCACCATCACCTTGGTGGATTTGGCGAGCATGCAAGCCCTTCAGACCGAGGTCGTGCGCAGCACACAAACCGTCTTGGCCGACACTCAGAACAAGAGCGCCAACCCGTGGGACGCTTTGAGCACGGCGCAAAAAGTTGAACTGCTGCGAAAAATGATCAACAACGACCTTGGGCGCGTGTTGCCCAAGCTGATCCAATGAATCCCACCGACGCCGCCTCACTCAAACCCATGCCTCATTTCGCTGCCAACCTCTCGATGCTCTTCGCTGATTCCCCGTTGTTGGAGCGCTTTGCACGCGCCGCCAAAGCGGGCTTCAGCGCCGTTGAAGTGCAGTTTCCTTATGAAGCCACTGCAACGCAAATTCGTGCGCAATTGGATGAGCACGCCCTTCGCATGGTCTTGCACAACCTGCCTCCAGGTAACTTTGCGGCAGGTGAGCGCGGCATCGCCTGCCACCCCAAGCGCGAGGACGAGTTCCGCGCGGGTGTGGCGCTGGCCATGGCTTACGCCACGGTGCTGGGCGTGCCGCAGCTCAACTGTCTGTGTGGCATTGCGCCCCCAGGGGCTGATGAAGTTGAGATGCGGTGCACCGTCATTAACAACCTACGTTACGCGGCGGCGGCGTTGGGCAAAGCGGGCTTGAAACTGCTGGTGGAGCCCATCAACAACTACGACGTGCCCGGCTTTTGGTTGAACAGCACCAAGAAGGCCATCTCGGTGATGGACGAGGTGGGCTCGGACAATCTCTACTTGCAATACGACGCCTACCACGCGCAGCGTTTTGAAGGCGAATTGGCCACCACCATCGAACGCTTGTTGCCGCGCATCGCGCACATTCAAATCGCCGACAACCCGGGTCGCCACGAGCCCGGCACCGGTGAGATCAACTACCCCTTTCTGTTCGCGCACCTGCACCGCATCGGGTACCGCGGCTTCATTGCTGCCGAGTACTTGCCCGCCGGCACCACCGAGGAAGGACTGGGCTGGTTGAGTAAGGCGCGCGAGCAGGCCTTGCACTTCGTGGCCTGATCGTGCCGATCGTGCCAACCGTGCCTTTCACCGAGCCCACCACGGGCTACTGGCAACGCCTGCTGCCAAGCGACGAAGTCCTGCTTGCGCAGCACTTACCGCCTT
>JAYVRO010000580.1:0-10050 GCA_043776165.1 Rubrivivax sp.
GGCCGCTCGCGCTCGAGCAGGGTGCCGGGCTCAAACTGGCTCAAAGCATCAATCAAAGTCTGCATGCTGCGCGGCGCGCGCGGGCTGAGCACCACGTCGTCGCCCACGCGGCGCACAAATACCTCAGTGCCGGTAAAGCGAAAGTCTTTGGGTAGGCGCACCGCTTGGCTGCCGCCGTGGGTGAAAAGTTTGGCCAGGGTCATGGCACCCTCGTTTTTGGTCCCGTCGGCGACGGTGGGCACGAAGTATATACGACGTATCTATTTTTCGAGCTGCATGTTTTTCGCGAAATCAACGCTCTGCAAAACATTAACCCTAGAAACGGCAGTTGGACGCGCCCGAGTGGGCCGCGATGGGGTTCGCTGGCAAGGCGCGACGACGCGGCGGGCTGAGCCCGGACACAAACAGTCCATACGGACTGTTTGTGCCTGGCGAAGGCCAGAGCCTCTGGCGCTGGCTCATGCCCGCGAGGAGGAGCAACGCGGCCAGCGGACACCAGCGTGGCGCAATCGGGTGCGTAGCGCTGTCACCCCAATGGTGAACGTCGCCGTGGCCAGAATCGTCAGCGTTCATGCGGTGTTTGGCGCGGTTGCGAGCGGTCAACTGCAGTTTCTAGGTTAACTACACGGGCGCAACACGGGCAGAACAGACGCAAACAAATCCCCGCCGCAGCGGGGTTTTGTTTGGCGGTGAGAAGTGAATCTCAGGCCTTTGTGGGCAATGTCGCGCGCCGCCCTAAGACTGCGCAACGGCCCTTGACGCTGCGCGCCTGAACACATCGTTGCCATAAAAGCCGCCTTCTTCACGACCACTGTGCATCAGTTTGATGACATGTTCGTCGTCACTGGCCAAGGCCGCAGCGACAAGGCTGGGCCAGTCTTGCAATGCGGTCGTTGCCCTGGTTTTTGCCATGGCCGTTGTCTCGGCTTGGGCCGACGTAGCGGCATAGCCCGCTGCATAGGCCTGCCAATAGCTGCGCACGGCCAGCAAGGGCTCGGGTGTGAAGGGCAAGAGGACACGCAAGGCATGCGCACTGGTCACAAGGTGCAGCACCGTGAAGTCACCCGTGCTGGCGTAGAGCTGCGCGGCGTGCTGCGCCAGTGCCGGCAAGGTGGTGTCGTCGATGCGCAAGCGTGCCACTGCGGCGGCGAAGCCTGGCGCAGCAGCGGCAGCGCGCATGCGGGTCGTGATGAAACGGGCCTCCACCGGGGCGATGGGCAAAGCTGCCAGCACTTTTTGCAGGTCAGCCGTCGTGCGCTTGCGCTCGGGCACCGCTGGCAAGGCCATGTATCGGCAAGCCCAATAAGCCAATGCGTCAGCCAGCTCACCAGCGTGGCGCGCCTGAACAGCGTAGGCCGTGCGGATCAGCCCGTGAAATGCCGCCGCACCACAACCCGGCATGAGCTGTGGCAGCACCTGCGCCAGCACATCGTCAGTACTTTCGTAGGTGAGCCACTCGGCAAAGAGTTGCCGATAAGCCGGCCACGCCGTGCCATCGCCAAAGCGGCTGGCCCAGGGCTCGCCGCCGGGCCATGCCGCTGCGGGTGGTGCAGCGCGTAACTTGATGCTGTAACTTGCAGCGTAACGTTCGAGGTGAGCGTCATCGGCGCCCAGCGCAGCCAATGCACCCAGGGCCATCGGCAGATGGTTGGACAAACCGCCGTCAAATTCGATGTCATGTGCCGCGCCGGCGTCGAGCAGCGCCATCAAGGTGGGATTCATCGGCGCGGCTTCAGGCATGTGCGGTGTCAAGCGCAGCCTCAAGCGCATCCATGAACATCTTGGCCACGTCAAAGCCCGTTTGCTGCATGATCTCTGCAAAGCACGTGGGGCTGGTGACGTTGATCTCGGTCAGGCTCGACCCAATCACGTCCAGGCCCACCAGCATCAGGCCACGCGCGGCCAGCACGGGGCCCAGGGCGTTGGCAATCTCCCAATCACGCGCGCTCAAGGCTTGGGCCACGCCTTTGCCTCCGGCGGCCAAGTTGCCGCGTATCTCACTGCCTTGTGGAATGCGCGCCAGCGAATACGGCACCGGTTTGCCGCCAATCACCAGCACCCGCTTGTCGCCCAACACGATCTCGGGCAAGTAGCGCTGCACCATGATGGTTTGCGCGCCGTCTTTGTTGAGGGTTTCAACAATGCTGCCCAGGTTCAAACCATCAGCGCCTACGCGGAAGATGCCCATGCCGCCCATGCCGTCGAGCGGCTTCAAGATGATGTCGCGGTGCTCGGCGTGAAAGGCTCGCACGTCGGCTTCGTTGCGCGTCACCAAGGTGGGCCCGGTGAATTGCGGAAATTCAAGAATGGCCAACTTTTCAGGATGGTCACGCAGCGCAGCCGGCTTGTTGAAGACACGCGCGCCCTCGCGTTCGGCCTGGCCCAGCAAGTGCGTGGCATAAAAGTATTCGCTGTCAAAAGGCGGGTCTTTGCGCATCACGATGGCGCCGGTGTCGGCCAGTGCGATGTCTGATGCTGTTAACGACGCAAACCAGTTGGGTTCGTGGCCGCCAAGGTGGTCGCCAGCGTGGCCCGTGAGCGCGATGTGTCGCACCCGGGCGGTCACTCGACCACCACGTGCCCAGCGCATGTCGCGCGGCTCGCAAGCCAGGATGTCATGGCCGCGTGCTGCGGCCTCTCGCATCATGGCGAAGGTGCTGTCTTTGTAGGTTTTGAAAGTCTCAAGGGGGTCGGCAACAAATAGCAGCTTCAATTCAATCTCCTGGGCAGGGCCAAGACTGTGGCACAGGCACGTTACCCCCAGCTTGCTTGGGTGAAAGATGGGGTGAAAGTTCGCCTCAAGTTGGCGCGGCAAAGGACGACAACCCGACATGTGCCGCTTCGTCGCTTACCTCGGCCAGCCTTTGTACTTGGAAGAGCTGATTGCCAAACCACGCCGTTCATTGATGCAGCAAAGCCTGCGCGCTGACCAAGCCAAGACCGTCACCAATGGCGACGGCTTTGGCATTGGTTGGTACGCCGACCGCCCCGAGCCCGGTGTGTACCGCGAAGTCATGCCCGCGTGGAGCGACGACAACTTGCTGGGCCTCTCTGGCACGCTCAAGTCGCGCCTGTTTTTCGCCCATGTGCGCGCCGCCACGGCAGGGGGGATCTCGCGGCAAAACTGTCACCCGTTTCGCTTCAAGCAGTACCTCTTCATGCACAACGGGCAGATCGGCGGTTATGGCCAACTGCGCCGCACGCTCGAATCACTGTTGCCCGACGAGATGTACGCGTCGCGCCGTGGTGCCACAGATTCAGAATTGCTCTTCTTGCTGGCCATGGCTCGGGTGGCGCGCGGCGCCGGCGTGCCCGAGGCCATGCACGACGTGTTGCTGCACACGCAAGAGCTGATGCGCGGCCGTGGCATCGAGCAACCCCTGCGTTTTGCCGCCGCCTTGGCCGATGGCGACCGCCTGCACGCCTTTCGCTACGCAAGTGATGACCAACCGCCCACGCTGTACCAGCGGCGCACCCAAGGCGGCGTGGTCATAGCTTCAGAACCCTTGGACGACGATGAAGTGGGCTGGGAGCCGATCGCCATCGGCAGCACGCTCACGATGTGACGATGTGACGATGTGAACTAGCGCTGAGTCATGTCGTGTGTTAGCGCACGCCAAGGCTACAAGCGCCAGCGTGCCACACCCAAGGCCACAGCACCAGCCACCACCCCCCAAAACGCCGCGCCCACGCCCCACAGCGTGAGGCCACTCGCGGTAACGACAAACGTGATGACCGCTGCCTCGCGGCTGGTGTCGTCCTTTACCGCCACGGTCAGACCCGCGCCGATGGTGCCCAAAAGCGCAAAGCCCGCCAGCGACAACACCAGCTCTTTAGGGAAGGCAGCGATGAGCCCCACCACCGCCCCGCCCACAAGCCCCATCACCAGGTAAAAGAGCCCTGCCATGACGGCGGCCATGTAGCGCTTGTGTGGGTCTTCGTGCGCTTCACGGCCCATGCAAATGGCAGCGGTGATGGCCGCCAAATTCAACGCGTAGCCGCCAAAGGGCGCGAGCAGCAAAGTCGCCACGCCGGTGGTGGTGATGACGGGGGAGACCGGCGTCTCAAAGCCCGCCGCACGCTGCGCCGCCACGCCGGGCAGGTTCTGCGAGGCCATGGTCACGACAAAAAGCGGTAGCGCCAAACCCAGGGTGGCGGCCAAGCTGAAGGCCGGTGCAGTCAACACCGGTTTAGCCAGTTGCCAGGTGATGTTTTCAAAGTGCAGTTGACCTTGCAGCGCCGCCATCAACCCACCCACCAAGAGCACGCCTGGCACGGCGTACCGCGGCCAAACGCGGCGACCCACCAAGTAGGCCGCCAACATCAGCAGCACCAGCCCGGGCTGCGTGCGCACCGACAAAAAACCATCGACCGCAAAACGTACCAGCACGCCAGCCAGCAGGGCCGAAGCCAGCGCCTGTGGAATGCGGTTCATCAAGCGCGCAAAGAGTCCTGTGGCGCCGGCCAAGGTGATGAGCAAGGCACAGACGATAAAAGCGCCCACGGCCTCGTTCATGCTGAAACCGGCACCGGCGGTTGCCAGAAGCGCCGCACCCGGTGTCGACCAAGCGGTCAATACCGGCTGGCGGTACCAAAGACTCAGGCCCGCACTGGTGAGCCCCATTCCCAGGCCCAAAGCCCAGATCCACGAAGTGATTTGCGCAGACGTGGCACCCAACGCGGCGGCCGCCTGAAAGACGATGACCACCGAGCTGGAAAAACCCACCAGGACGGCCACGAAACCTGCCACGGCGGCGGACAGAGAGAGGTCCTTGAACATGGCGCAAGTGTGCCTTGGGGCTGACGCCTTGGTCACGACCGATGTCTTGAGATCTTCTTGCGATGTGCTGCACTGAGATCTACTAGCGGATACGCTGTCGACTGCTACTCGTATTTAACAGCTATAACTAACTTCATGCTATCTCTTAATGTTGATGCGGCTCTATTCACTCCTGACCGGTTGCTACGCCGCCTTGGGCAACGCGCCCAGCAGCAACGCCTGAGACTGTTGCTCACGCGCACAGCGCTGTCGCAGCGCAGCGGCGTCGCGGCCTCCACCATCAAGCGCTTTGAGACCACGGGCGAGCTGGGCACCCAGGCTTTGGTGATGCTGTTGACGGCGCTTGGCGACGTCGACGCGGTGGAGCAACTCTTTGCTGCACGCCCGCCCACCCATTTGGTACAGCTGACTGCGCCGCTGCGCCAGCGCGGCAAACGTGCTGACGCGGGCCTCAAGCGCAAGGTACCGCGCACCCCCCAACCCCTGCCATGAAAGCGCCACCGCACATATGCCAACTGCAAGTGAGCCTCGGCGGCAAACCAGTGGGCGACCTGGCCAGCTCAGCGCGCGGTGAGCTGTACTTTCAATACGACCCTGCTTGGCTGCGTGATGGTTTTGACATCGCGCGCCACAGCTTGCAATGCGCGGCACTTTCGATGGCCTGCGTGGTGTGTTTCACGACAGCTTGCCCGACGGTTGGGGCCTGCTCTTGATGGACCGCGCCTTGCAGCACAGCCTGGGTTGGGCGCGTCACGACATCAGCTTGCTGGACCGCTTGGCCTACCTGGGGTCGCGTGCTTTTGGCGCTTTGTCGTATGCGCCAGTGCTGGCGCCGCAACCCGGCGCTGACGACAACGCCAGCGGCGACACCTTGAGCTTGGCCTTGCTCGCACACCAAGCGCAAAAAGTATGGGCGGGCCAAGACACCGACGTGCTGCCCGCCCTCATGCCGCACGGCGGTTCAACCGGCGGTGCGCGGCCGAAGGTGGCGGTGGCGCGCAACCCCAGCAATGGGCATTGCGTTTCGGGTTTCACGCCCTTGGCACCGGGCTATTCACATTGGATGGTGAAGTTCCCGGCGCAGGGCGATGGCGAGCAGCGCGTTCACATGCTCTCGTTGTGCGCTCACCTCTACGCCAGCCACCGCGCACCGAGGCTGGACTACGAGCACTTGTTGGCTGCCACCTGGCGGTTAACGCAAGACCTGACGCAGGTGCAACAAGCCTTCCGCCGCATGGTGTTCAACGTGGTGATGCACAACCGTGATGACCACAGCAAAAACTTTGCCTACCTGTACAAAAACGGCACCTGGGTCCTGAGCCCGGCGTACGACTTGAGCTTCAGCCAAGGCTTTGGCAACCAACACACTTGCGCGGTGAATGGCAATGGCGTGCCTACACGCCAAGACTTGCTCACACTGGCGAAGCGCAGCGCCCTGAAAAACGCGGGTGCAGTGATCGATGAGCCCCTGCACGCCGCAGGCGCGTGGGGTCAGTTGGCCGCCGAACAGGGCATCCCCGCGCGGGAACGCCAAACCGTGGCCAAGGCGATCGAGGCGCAGCGTCAACGCGTTGATGTGACTCACATCAACGCGTTGGCGACGTTGCGCTCAGCCCGCTCAGAACTTGTAGCGCGCCTCAAAGTAGTACTGGCGACCGCTGGTGTCGAGCTTTTGCTGCTCTTCTTCGCTGTACCGGTAGGTGGCGCGCACGGGGTTGAGCAAGTTGGTGGCGTTGAATGACAGTTCCAGCTCTTTGGTGACGTTGTAGTTGAACGAGAGCGCCACGTTGGACACCGCGCCAGCTATGGTGGGCGCTGTGGGCATGGTCACCCCGTTGATCACGCTCAAGCCCTGGCTGTTGGCCGTGGGGGAAGGCGCTGTTGTGCTGTTCAGATATTCACTGCGGTAGTTGTAGACCAAGCGCACACCAAAGGTGTCGTTCTCAAAATAAGCGCCCAGGTTGGCAGCGTATTTGGAGGCACCCACCATCGGCCTGCCGTCATCCACTCGGGTCGCTGCGCGGCTCGCGTTGGCCTGCACACCAAAACCGCCACCGATGGGCGCTTCGTAGGCCAGCTCGATGCCGCGAATGCGCGCGCCTTGTTGTGAGCTGGTGAGGATCGTGTAAGTGCGTACGGTGTTGCTCGTGGCGTCGACCAAGTCAACCGTGGCTTCTTGTGCGGTGGGGCCGGTCTTGGGGTAGCCCTTGATCTTGGAATCAAAAAGGCTCAATGAGAGCAACGCACGGCGATCAAAGTACCAAGCCACAGACGCATCCAGGTTGGTCGATGTCATGGGCTTGAGCGTGGGGTTGGGCCCCAGCACGGTGCAGCCGGTCGCCGTGCAGGTTTGCGCCGTGTAGCCCAGGCCGTAGACGTTGTAGTTTTGCCGTCCGATGGTTTCACTGGCGCCAAAACGGCCAATCAACTTAGGCGCCAGCTCCACACGCAAATTCATGCTGGGCAGCACGTTGTCAAACACACGGTTGCTGGGCACCTTGTAGTAGCTGGTGCCCGAGGCGGGGTTCCATGCCGCGCCGCCAGCAAACGAACTTCCGTCACCTGAAGTGTTAATCAAGGTGGGGAAGGCTGCACAAGGCACCACGGGCTTGCCGGGTTCGATCTTCGGGCAGATGGTGGCCGCCACTGGCGTGGCGATCAGCGCGTTGACTTGCGTGCGCACAAATCGCAGGCCCACATTGCCCGACCACAGGTTGTTGTCACCCTCAAAACTCTGCATCGCATAGAGCGCGGTTTGGCGCTCGCGCAGGTCGATCTCACCGGCCACGCGGCGCTCAAACTCGGGCGTGGTTGCTTTGTACTGAGACTGCAAGAAGGGGTCCAGCACCGAGCGTGGGAAATAGAAGCTGGTGTAGTCGCTGCCTACATTGCCCAGCCCGGTGCCGAAGTTGCTGGGATAGGGCACCGCGAGTGCCGGGTCGGGCGCAGCAAATGCGGCCGAATTGAACGAGACGGCGCTGCGCCACAGGTTGCGCTGATGGTCGGCAAAACGACCGCCAAAGTCGAGGTTCGTGAGAACACCACGGTCAACCTTGTAGGTCGCGTCCAGCGCCACGCTGTGTTCGCTGTCAATCGTTTTGTAGCTGCCAATGCCTCGGCCCACGAGCTTGTAGCCACTGCCATCGGCGTTGAGCACCGGCGCATTGGCACCCACGCCGTAGTACTTCACGTCGGGCACACCATCGGGCCCGTTCAGGCTGTACGAGGTGCCCGTGCCGTAGCGCGCGTAGGTCACCGTCTGATCAAGGTTCGTTGTGCCCACACCGCGTGTGGCGCTGAGCAGGCCCTTCACCGTCAAATCTTTGTTGACTTTGTAGGTCGCGTCCAAGTCCAAAAAGCCGCTGCTGGCTTGCGCGCCAGTGCGCAATGAGGCTTCAGAGTTGCCGATGTACTGCGGCGTGGTGCCTGCCGGGAACAAGATGTCGGCGCTCTTCAAGATGCGCAACTGGTCGCCGTAGATCGTGGTCTCGTTGATGATCACCGGGTTCTTGATTTGAGCGTACACCCGCGCGCCGTTTGACGACGTGTTGGGCCCACCGCCTGTCGGCCCGGCCAAGCCTTGCAACATGCTGAACATGGCGCCTGCGTTCAGGCGGCCATAGTTGTTGGCGTTCATCGTGGAATAAAACCCCGTCAGACCGACGTCCAAATCTTTGGTCGGTTTGGCCTGCAATGCCAGCATGCCGCCCATGCGGTCGCGCACACCTTCCACAAATTCCGAGCTCATGCTGCCGGGCAAACGCACACCGTTCAAATCGGCCGCTTTGTAAGGCGTACCTGCCAACGACGCGTCGGTGATGCCCAGCATGGTGGCGGTATTGATGACGTCCCATCCGCTGCCGCCGGAATAAGCAAAACGCGACACGCTGTCGCGGCGTATGTAGCGCTTCTCGGCAAAGGCCTGGCCTATGACACCGAGGGTTTTTTCTTCGTTCTTCCAGTTGAAGCTGGCGTTGAGCTGCGGGCTGGCGCGGCCCGGCAAGTCAGCGTACACACCGCCCAGGCTGATGACGCCGCCAAAGCTCTTCAACTCATCGAGCGGCCTGCGCGTGGTGACGTTGATGGTGCCGGCCAAACCACCGTCCACCAAGTTGGCTTGAGATGTTTTGTAGATGGTGGCGCTGTTGAGCACCGACGAGGGCATCAAGCTCAAGCTGGTGCTGCGGCTGCTGGAGAGCTGGTCAGTCACATACCAATCACCACCACTCACCGTGTGGCCGTTGAAGAGGATGAGCGACATGTCGGCGTTGGTGCCGCGCATGGAGACTTTTTCGGCTTCGTCGTAGTCGGTGCGCACGGCCAAACCCACCACGCGCTGCAACGAGTCGGCCAGGTTTTTGTCAGGCATCTTGCCCACGTCCACGGCCGTGATGGCGTCGACATTGGCGCTGGCATTGCGCTTGATGTTGATGGCCGATTCGAGGGACGCGCGGATGCCGGTGACGGTGATGACCGAGCCATCGACGGCAGGCGCTGAGGCGGCAGCAGCGGGTGCCGAGACCTGCGCTTGCGCGGCCGCGCTACTGAGCAAGAACACGCACAAGGCAGCAGCCCTGGCAACGGGGGTGCGCTCGAATGTCATGGGGGTTGTCTCCGGTCCGCGGACTTTGTCTGTGTGATGTGAAACGTTGGCCTTTGTATCGACCCAACGCGAAGCATCATAAGGTCAGGGAAACTACGGAGGGACCCGAGGCTGTCCGGACAACAACAAGGCGACCGAAGTGGCCCGTCCAAAAAACAGGGCCACCGAAGTGGCCCTGAAGGCTCGCCCTAGAACTTCAAGTCATGTCGAAAGTTACTTCGCGTAAGCCGTCTCGTCATGTGACGAGATGTCGAGGCCTTCGCGCTCTTCGTCTTCGCTGACACGCAGGCCGATGGTCAGGTCCACCACCTTGTAGGCGATGAAGGACACCACGCCCGACCACACGATGGTCAGCAGCACGGCTTTGGCCTGGATGATGAGTTGAGCAAACACCGGCGTTGAGCCTGTCGTCATCGTCACCCAGTCAGTGACCATGCCGGGGCCGCCCAGGGCCTGGTTGTTAAAGATGCCCGTGAGCAAGGCGCCGACGATGCCGCCCACGCCGTGCACGCCGAACACGTCGAGTGAATCGTCAGCACCCAGCAAACGCTTCAAGCCGCTCACGCCCCACAGGCAGGCAAAGCCCGCCACACCGCCCACCACCAAGGCGCCGACGATGCCCACGTTGCCGCAAGCCGGTGTGATGGCGACCAGGCCGGCCACAGCG
>JAYVRO010000581.1:0-2964 GCA_043776165.1 Rubrivivax sp.
GGCGTGATGACACGTGCTGCGCTGGTGGCTCAAGCCTGAGTTCGAACAAGTAGATGACGACGATGACACGCGACGAGGCCATCACCCAGCTCACCGGCCCCGGCCAAACCTATGAATTGATCGATCTCGACATTCAGGGTCGGCAGCTCAGAGTTTTTCGCAACGCACCCAACACGCTTGGTGAACTGTTCGCATCGACCGTCAGCAACTTGCCCTTTCTCATCTATGAGGATGAGCGTTTCACTTTTGCCCAGGCCCATGCAGCGGCAGCGCGCATCGCGCAGGTGCTGGTGCAGCACTGCGGCGTAAAACCTGGTGACCGTGTCGCCATTGCGCTGCGCAATTACCCCGAGTGGGTGCTGGCCTTCACGGCAGTCACATCGATCGGTGCCGTGGCGGTGGCAATGAACGGCCATTGGCAAGCCAAAGAGATGGCTTACGGCTTGATTGACAGCGGCGCCAAGGTGCTGATTGCCGACGCCGAACGTGTTGAGCGTTGGGCGCAGTGCGATCCCATCGCAGGCTTGCAGGTGCTGGCGGTGAGGGCCGCGCGCGCGGTGCCCGGAATCACACTGCTTTCAGACTTAACAAATGAGGTCGGTGAGGTTGCCATGCCCGATGTGCGCATCGAGCCTGACGACTCCGCGACGATCCTTTACACCTCAGGCTCTACGGGTCACCCCAAAGGCGTGGTGTCGAGCCATCGCAACATCTTGTCGGCCTTGCTGAGTTGGGAGTTGGACAGAAACGTGGGCGAGTTGATGGCGGGCTTGCCACTGAGTTCACCCAAGGTCACGCCCACGCCTGAGCCCACCCGCACGCACAACGGCCAAACAACCCCCGCAGAACAAGCGGGCACTTTGCTGTGCGCCCCGCTCTTCCACGTCACCGGGCTGCATGCGTCGTACCTGTCAAGCTACCGATCGCAACGCAAGATGGCCTGCATGTACCGCTGGGATGCCGAGAAGGCGGCCGCGCTCATCGATGCCGAACGCCTGACCTCCGTGGTGGCCCCTGCTGCGATGACAGGCGACCTGGTGCGTGTCGCCAAAAGCGGCGCCTACAAGCTCGACAGCTTGCAAATCGTGGGCGGTGGCGGTGCGCCGCGCGCGCCGGAACAAGTGCGGCAAATCGACGCCAGCTTCAGCCAGGCCCTGCCCAACACTGGCTGGGGCATGACCGAGACCAACGCCATTGGCACCGGCATTGGCGGCGAAGATTATTTGACGCACCCGGCCAGCTCGGGCCGCTGCTCGCAAGTGCTGCAAATCAAAGTGGTTAACGAACGAGGTGACACGCTCCCCGTTGGCGAACGCGGCGAGCTGATGGTGCGTGGCACATCGGTCTTTCGCGGCTACTGGAACCGCCCCGAGGTGAATGCCCAGGTCTTTGATGGTGATTGGTTTCGCACCGGCGACGTGGCCACCATCGACACCGAAGGCTTTTTGTACATCGTCGATCGCATCAAAGACCTGATCATTCGCGGCGGCGAAAACATCAGCTGCGGCCAGGTCGAGGCCGCACTCTTGATGCACCCCGGCGTGCATGAAGCCTCGGTCTACGCCGTGCCCGATGAACGTCTGGGCGAAGAGGTGGGTGCCACGGTGTTTGGTGCGGGGCCGATCGATGCTGAAGAGCTGCGCAACTTCTTGTCGAAACACCTGGCACGTTTTGAAGTACCGCGGTTTGTGCAAGTGTCCAAAGAGCCCCTGCTGCGCACACCATCGGGCAAGATCTTGAAGCGGGAAATCAGGCAAGCTGCGCTGGCTGAATTCCTGGGTGCGGGTCCGCCGGGCTGATTTCTCTGGGTCGGAAGGGACTTGTCCCGAGTGGCGTGGCCAGCGGGGTGCCGCTTGACGCCAAACCTTGTCTGCAGGCCTGCCAAGACATGCCTGTGTGATCCGCTCGTTGGAAAATTCGTTGCGTGCCTCAGCCGCAGGACGGAAGTGCGGGCTGTGAATTCACATTCGAGCCCGCACTAAAACTTGGTGGTGGAGACGAGGAGGATCGAACTCCTGACCTTCGCATTGCGAACGCGACGCTCTCCCAGCTGAGCTACGCCCCCATGGGCAGTGGCCTGTTTTTGAAGCCACAACCAGCGCGCAGTTTAGCATCGGCCCCCACAGAAGTTACCCCTGAATTCACTCTGCACTGAAGGACGCTTGATGCGCAATTCGCTGAACCCCACATGGCTTGACAGCCAATACAACAACCGCTTGCGTGTGCCTGACTTTGCGCAGATTTTGGAGCGCTGGAAACAGGCTTCTTTGCTTGCGCAGCGGTCGCTGACGGGCCATTTTGATGTGGCTTTTGGCAGGCAAAGCAGCGACAAACTCGACATCTTTCCGGCCGCCGACCGCGCAACGAAAAAGTCACCTGTGCTGGTTTTCATCCACGGCGGCTATTGGCGCTCGCTTGACAAGGCCGACCACACTTTCGTTGCCCCGTCGTTTGTCGACGAAGGCGTTTGTGTGGTGGTGCCCAACTACGCGTTGTGCCCAGCCGTCACCATTGACGACATCGCTTTGCAATGCGCTTTGGCTGTGGCTTGGACCTGGCGCAACATTGCTGCGTACGGCGGCGACCCGTCGCGAATGGCCGTTGTGGGCCACAGCGCAGGCGGGCACCTGGCGGCGATGTTGCAAAGCTGCCGCTGGAAAACGCTGGGTGACGATCTGCCCGCCAATGCGCTCACCGGCGCCATGGGCATTTCCGGTTTGTATGACCTGGAACCGCTGCGCCACAGCCCCTATTTGCAAGCCGACCTGCGCATCACACCGGCCACCGTGCGGCGCTGCAGCCCGGCCTTTTTTCCGCGCCCGAAAGGCAATGGTGGCAAGTTCTACGCCGCTGCGGGCCTGGATGAGAGTGAAGAGTTTTTGCGCCACAACCGCCTGATCCGCGACGCCTGGGGTCCGACCTCGGTGCCCGTGTGCGAGACAGTGCCGGGTGCGAACCATTTCA
>JAYVRO010000582.1:0-2958 GCA_043776165.1 Rubrivivax sp.
GGCAGCTCGACGGGAAAAGTGAAAACAAGGCGTGGGTCAGCCAACAACGTCAAACGCTCTGCAATGTCAGCGTAGATGGTCTCGGCGCTGTCGTGGCGCACGGGCAGGGCGGTGGCCTTGTCAAACAATTGTGCGGCGCGGGCGAAGAGCAGCTTCAGGTGATCGTTCAGCTCCGTCATCGTGCCCACCGTGCTGCGGCTGGTGCGCACAGGGTTGGTCTGGTCGATGGCAATGGCGGGCGGAACGCCATCCACACGGTCCACCGCCGGGCGGTCCATGCGGTCAAGAAACTGGCGCGCGTAAGCGCTGAAGGTCTCCACGTAGCGGCGCTGGCCTTCGGCGTACAAGGTGTCAAATACCAAGCTCGACTTGCCCGAGCCGCTGGGCCCGGTGACGACCGTCATTTCACCCGTGCGGATGTCCAGATCGAGGTTCTTGAGGTTGTGCTGCCTTGCGCCGCGAATGCGGATGACGCCAGTGGTCATGGGGGCCTTTGTTGGAAGCGCCGCTACAGAAGCGCTGCGTGAGACAAGGCGCAAGATTCTAGGTGTGACAGGCGTTTTGCCAGCAGCTTTGGGGCGGCACAATGCGGCGCACATGAGGCGCGCGCAAGGCGCAAATTTCCGTCTCAACTGCACGACCATAGGAGCCCTGAATGCCTGTTCGACTGCTCTCGTCGCTTGTCTGCTTCTTCCTGGGGTTGGCCCTCGCGGCCCTGCCTGCACAAGCGCAAATCCGCATCGGTCAAACGTCCAGCTTCACCGGCCCGGTGGCTTCGGGCGTGAAAGAAGGCACCGACGGCGCCAAGCTCTACATCGAGGCCATCAACGACCGTGGCGGTGTGAATGGCCAGAGGATCGAGCTCATTTCGATGGACGACAAGTTCGACGCCAAGCTGGCCGCTGAAAACGCCGAGAAGCTGATTCAGCAGCGTGTTGTGGCCCTGTTCTTTTCGCGCGGCACGCCGCAAACGCAGGCCATCATGCCGGTGCTCACCAAGCACCGCATGCCCTTGATTGCGCCGTCAACAGGGGCCATGGTGTTGCACAGCCCCGTGCACCCCTGGGTCTTCAACGTGCGCGCAACCTACCAGCGCGAAGCCGAGCGCGTGGTGCGCCATTTGCACCTGATCGGCATGCAGCGCATCGTGCTGCTGCAAGCAAGCGACTCGTTTGGTGACGACGGTGCCATCGGCGCTCTGGCCGGTTTTGCAGCCGATGGAAAAAAACCCGTGCTGCACGAAAAGTATGACCGCGCCAAACCCGACTTCACGCCCATCGTCCCCAAGATCGTGGCGGCTGATGCGCAAGCCGTGATCTTCATTGGTTCGGGCACGCATGTCTCGGATGGCACGGCGCTGCTGCGCAAAGCGGGCTCGCGTGTGCAGATCGTCACCTTGTCGAACAACGCAGCCTCGGGCTTCATCAAGGCACTGGGCGACAACGCACGCGGCACCATCGTGACCCAGGTTTTTCCCTCTGAGCGCTCGCTCAATTCACCCTTGGTGAAGGAGCTGATCGACATGCTCGCCGCCAAGAAACTCGGCGAAGCCACCCCTGCCATGGTGGAAGGTTTTGCCGCTGCCAAGGTACTGGTGGAAGCACTGCGCCGCGCCGGCAAGGACCCCACGCCCGAGCGCATCAAAGCGGCGCTGGAGAGCTTCAGGCGCGTGGACATCGGTGGCCTGGAGGTGACCTACGGTCCGAACGACCACACGGGCTTGGAGTACGCCGACATGTCGATCATCGGGCCCGGCGGCAAGTTCATTCGGTAAGTTCATGCAGTAAGTGCATGCGGTCACCACATACCGTAAGTTCATACGTTAACCGTGCTCAACTGTAGCGGGCCAACAGCAAAGCCTCGATCCACGGCCCCATCTGCGCGCCCACCTTTGCGTAGCCCGCCCGCTTGGGGTGGATCTCGTTGATCCAATCGCCCGAGGCGCCGGTGCTGCTCGGGCTGGCGGGGATCAAGGGCACGAGGCTGGCCGAGTCAAAAACATGCAATTGTGGCAACGCATTGGCATGGCCTGAATCGGAGTCCAGGCTCAGCAGCAACTGGCGCAACTGGTCAAAGAGCAAATCAGCCAACCCTTGCTGCTCAGTGCGCGGAATAGCGTAGTCAGAAAAGGCCGCAAACAGCCAGCCTTTCGGGCTGCCCACGGTGCCCGAGCAGCGCACGACGGGCACATGGTAGGTGTGCGCAAACATCGGGCGGCCAACGCTGGGGCCGTCGTCACGACGCGCCACCAAGGCCGCAAAACTCTTGACCAGATATGCCGCCAACGTTTGCCAGCCTGCGGTGCTGACGTAACGCGCCGGACCCGCAGCGCCGGAGTTCACCACCGCCGCTTCAGCAGGCGTGAGCAGCACGCGCTCGTTCAGCGCTGCGGCGCTGCCATCGGCGTGCACCGCGCGGTGCAAGGCGGCGTCGATGAGGTCGTTGCCGCCACCTGAGATGAGGATGGCTTCGAACCAACGTGAAAAGTTAGGCCGGCGCAAGAGGCCGTCAAAACGTGGGTCGGCAAGTTGGTCGGCCATGTGGCCCAGCGTGTCGCCCGGCTGAGCACAGCTGACGATGGCGGTTCGCGCTGTGAGTTGCAGGGCAGTCAGCACATTCGCGTTTTGCAGCAGGTTCAACGAGCCAATGGTGAACCACGAATCACCTTCAGCGAGCCAACAACGACGGCCGAAATCGGACAAGGGCGGTGGTTCGTTGGTGAAAAGTTCGGCGACGGCAAATACTTGGGGTGACATGGGGTGTCTCCTTACCGCTGAGCGGCGTCGCCATCAGGCCGGTGCTGGTGGGTTGTGGACTTGCGTGCCGCATGCACTTTGGCCACGCGTGAATCGGGGACCAGCCACATGAGCGCCACGGCGACAAAAAACGCCAAACCGCCCCAAACGTAGCCCGACCATGCCACGCTGATGCCCACAACATAGAGCCCCACCGAAACCT
>JAYVRO010000583.1:0-2937 GCA_043776165.1 Rubrivivax sp.
CGGCGCCTTGGAAATGCCCGAAGGCGAGCCTGCGAACAAGGCTGCTTCGCGCCGCGTGCATTGAGTGAGCCCACGATCCCGGCACACTGGCCTCGTGGCAAAAACAACGTGTGACATGACCAGTAGTCCGTTCCGCCAAACCAGTTGCATGAAATCGCGCCTTCGTCCGCCATGCGTCGTTGCAAATCCGCGCCATAGCTACGGCTATGGCTGTGGTATGCGCCTAGCCTGACGAACGAACGCATCGATTTCATTTGTAACTTCATTGACGGAACGAACTACTAGTTTTTTGCAAACTCGCGCTGCGAATTGAGTGCGTCCAAATGAGTGCTACCCATTGAGTGCTACCAACAGCAGCGCGTTCGAGCGCGCCCAGCGCGTCATCCCCGGCGGCGTCAATTCACCCGTGCGGGCCTTTCGTGCCGTGGGCGGCACGCCACGCTTCGTCGCCCGCAGTCAAGGCGCGTATCTGTGGGACGTGCAGGGCCAGCGCTACATCGACTACATCGGCTCCTGGGGCCCCATGATCTTGGGCCATGGGCATCCCGCTGTGCTGGAAGCAGTGCACCGTGCAGTTGACAGCGGCCTGAGCTTTGGCGCTCCCACCGAGGCCGAAGTGGAGCTTGTTGAAGCCATCATTGCGCAGGTACCAAGTGTTCAACAATTGAGGTTAGTCAGCAGCGGCACCGAAGCCTGCATGAGCGCCTTGCGCCTGGCACGTGGCGCCACAGGGCGCAGCAAAATCATCAAGTTCGAAGGTTGTTATCACGGCCATGCCGACGCATTGCTTGTCAAGGCCGGTTCTGGCTTGGCGACGTTTGGCCACCCGACCAGCGCGGGCGTGCCTGCGGAGGTGGTGCAGCACACGCTGGTACTTGAATACAACCACGTCGCCCAACTAGAAGAAGCCTTTGCGACGCAAGGTGCGCAAATCGCCTGCGTGGTCATCGAGCCCATTGCCGGCAACATGAATTTTGTGCGCCCTGATCTTCAGTTCTTGCAACGTTTGCGCGCGCTCTGCACCCAGTACGGCGCGCTCTTGGTGTTTGACGAAGTGATGACGGGGTTTCGTGTCGCGCTCGGCAGTGCACAGAGCCTGTACGCCAAGCTCATCCCCGGCTTCACCCCCGACATCAGTGTCTTTGGCAAGGTCATTGGCGGTGGCATGCCGTTGGCCGCGTTTGGCGGACCACGCGACGTGATGAGCCAGCTCGCGCCGCTTGGGCCCGTCTACCAAGCGGGCACGCTCAGTGGCAACCCGGTGGCCACGGCCTGCGGCTTGGCCACACTGCGCGAGATCAGCAAACCTGGCTTCTTTGAAGCCTTGTCAGAGCGCACTGCCAGCTTGGTTCGTGGCTTGGAAAGCGCTGCGAAAGAAGCCAACATCCCCTTGGTGGGCGACTCTGAAGGCGGCATGTTTGGTTTTTTCTTCGCCAGCGTGTTGCCGCAAAACTACCGCGAAGTGATGGCTGAGGGCAGTGATCGCTTCAATCGCTTTTTCCATCTGATGCTTGAACAAGGCGTGTATTTGGCGCCGGCCATGTACGAAGCTGGTTTTGTCAGCGCCGCTCACACCGGCGAGGACATCAGCAATACGCTGCAAGCCGCACGTCAGGCCTTCAAAGGTTTGACCACCTCGGCTTGAACGACACCGCGCGGGCGCAGGGCGGCGTTCGCCGCAGGCCCCGCCTCGACCTCAAAGTCAGCGCCAAAGTCAGCGCTTGAGCAGCATGCCCAAGATGTCGCCCACGTTGCCAAGGCCACCTTGGGGCACCTGACCATGCGGCGTGAGGTGGTCAACTATCTGCGGCAGCATTTGCGACAACTTCCCCGCCATGTCGCCGTTGGACAAGCCGAACTTTTGTGCCAAGTCCGCAATGGCATCGTTACCCAGCACATTGCTCAGTTGCTCAGCGCCGATGGCTTGGTTTTGTCCGGTGCCAATCCATGAATTGATGACATCACCCATGCCGTGCTGGGCAAATTTCGACACCAAGCCACCTAAACCCCCGCTTTGAGAGTCGTTGCCAAGCATGCCTACAACGGCCCGTATGAGGTCGATGTTGCCGCCGCCTGTGCCGCCCGGAGTTTGACCCAGCGCGCCAATAAGTGAATCAAGCAGTCCCATTTTTTGCCTTGTGAAGTCGATCGATAGAGATGGCGATTCTGCGCCGCCGTCGTGCCAAACGGCATGTTTTCTCCAGCGAACTCTGTTGTCCACGGCCCCTTTCTTGACAACCTACCCATACGTAAAAAGCCGCCAGAAGGCGGCTTTTCCTGTTGGCGTCGTTGAAAACGCCAATGAAGTGCTTCAGGCTTCTTTCTTGGCACGACGCGTGAAGCCAATGCCAGCCAAAGCTAGACCAACCAGGGCCAAGACACCAGGCTCCGGCGTCGGGTTGGTTTTGCCGCGGAAGTTTGTAGTACCTTGGTAGCAGAAGTCTCCAACTTGCTGGTTGGGGCCACTGCAAGAATCAGCAGCACCGTTGGCGACGTCAAAGGGGTTCAACAAAAGATTGTTGGCCGAATAGGTGACGGCGATGTCCGCATTCGGATTGCCACCGAAGGCACCAATCGAATTCGCATCCAAATAATTCTCAACGGCCGCAATGCCGAGACCGTCGCCCTTGTTGACATTCAGTAGACCTGTGCCAAGCACTGACAAGCTGGCCCCTGTCAGCGAGCCTCCGCCGCTTTGGTCGGCGCCCGAATCGATCAGATCAACACCCTTGGCTCCAGCAAAACTGGCCCAAACAGGCAACGACTGAATGTAGGCTATGTTCGCTGCCGAGGATTGCCCCAACAAATTGATCTGGGCCACGTTTGCGTAATACAACTTCACCACTGTATTGCCGAAGGAAGCATAAGTGTTCGAAAAAGAACGCGAAGTGGTCGTGCTCACATAGTAGAGCGCGCAGTTCGATGTGTTGTCAGCGC
>JAYVRO010000584.1:0-9845 GCA_043776165.1 Rubrivivax sp.
GCCGACACCAGCGCCGAGCAACAAGAACAGTGGCTGGCTGCGAGCGGCTTTACCCGTGTGCAGAGCGAGCGTGTGGACGGCGCAAAAAAAGTGCTGGACGTGGTGGCCGACCGCCTGCGTTTTGGCGGCGCCGAGCGCGTGCGGGTGATGGAGGCCATCGAGCTGTGCTTGAAGCGCGGTGGCGGGCGCTTGAACGTGTTTGTGGCGCACAGCGAAGAGCTCACTCAGCAGTGGCGTTTCAGCACCGGCTTGCACTGCCCTGAGAGCGACACACGCTACGCCGATCCGCAGCCAGGCATGTTCTCTTTCAACTCGGCCTACGGCGCCTGCGACACCTGCCGCGGTTTTGGCCGGGTGATCGGCGTGGACATGGGTTTGGTCATCCCTGACGAGCGCAAAACGCTGCGCAATGGCGCCATCAAGCCGATGCAAACGCCGGCCTGGAAGGACTGCCAGAACGACCTCATCAGGCATGCCGGCGAAGCGGGCATTCCACGCGATACACCGTGGAGCCAGCTCACGCAGGCACAGCGTGACTTTGTCGTGGAAGGCTCACCGCACTGGGCGGGCGTGTGGAACAAGCAGTGGTACGGCGTGCGCCGCTTTTTTGCCTACCTGGAAAGCAAGGCGTACAAGATGCACATCCGCGTGCTCTTGTCCAAGTACCGCTCCTACACACCCTGTACGGTGTGCGGCGGTGCGCGCTTGAAGCTGGAGCCGCTGCTGTGGCGTTTGGGCTCGCGGGCCGACGCGGATGCGGTGCTGGCATCGGGCAAGCGTTTCATGCCTGTGGGCACTACCTGGACACGCGAGCAACTTCAATCCTTGCCCGGTTTGTGCCTGCACGATGTGATGCAGGTGCCCACCCACAAACTGCGCCGCTTCTTCGATTGTTTAGCGCCGTCCCCCTCCCAGGGGGAGGTTGCCAAAGACCCGCTGCATTTGTTGTTCGACGAAGTGCGCACGCGGCTCAAATACCTGTGTGATGTCGGTTTGGGTTACCTCACGTTAGACCGCCAAAGCCGCACGCTCAGCGGGGGCGAGGTGCAGCGCATCAACCTCACCACGGCCTTGGGCACATCATTGGTCAACACCTTGTTTGTGCTCGATGAGCCCAGCATTGGCTTGCACCCGCGCGACATGCAGCGCATCGTGCAGGCCATGCACCGTTTGCGTGACGCGGGCAATACGCTGGTGGTGGTGGAACACGACCCTGCCGTGATGCTGGCGGCAGACCGCTTGATCGACATGGGCCCCGGCCCCGGCGAGCGCGGTGGCAAGATCGTTTTTGATGGCACGCCCGGTACCGCGCGCCATGCCGACACGCTCACAGGCGCTTACCTGGGCGGACGCAAACAAGTCAGCATGGGTCTGCGCCGTTTGGTGAGTGACAGCACGCCCAGACTCATCTTGGAAGGCGCGCGCGAGCACAACTTGCGCAACGTCAACATAGAGCTGCCATTGCAGCGCCTGGTGTGCGTCACGGGTGTGTCGGGCTCGGGCAAAAGCACCCTCGTACAAGACGTGCTCTACCCCGCCTTGGCGCGCCAATTTGGTAAGCCCACAGAGACCCCTGGCCAACACGACCGCTTGCTCGGCGCCGACCACTTGAGCGACGCTGTTTTTGTCGACCAAAGCCCCATTGGCAAAACCGCACGCAGCAACCCCGCCAGCTACGTGGGGGCCTTTGATGAGCTGCGCAAAATTTTTGCTGACGCCCCGCTGGCACGCGAGCGCAGCTACAGCGCGGGCACCTTCAGCTTCAACGCCGGTGACGGCCGCTGCCCCACCTGCGGCGGCTCGGGTTTTGAGCATGTCGAGATGCAGTTCCTCAGCGATGTTTATCTGCGCTGCCCCGATTGCGACGGCCGCCGCTACCGCCCTGAAGTGCTTGACGTGAAAGTGCTGCGCGGCCCGCTGCAACTGAGCATTGCCGACGTGCTCGACCTCACCGTGGCCGAAGCCGCGCATTGGTTCCAGAACGACCGCGACGTGGTGGCACGTTTACAGCCCATCATCGATGTGGGGCTGGATTACGTGCGCCTGGGCCAGCCCGTGCCCACACTCAGCGGCGGTGAATCCCAACGTTTGAAGTTGGCAGGTTTTTTAGCCGATGCTGCCAACGCACCCAGCCAACGCCTGGCCAAGCGCGGCACGCTGTTCTTGTTTGACGAGCCGACCACGGGACTGCACTTTGACGACATCGCCAAGCTCATGCGCGCGCTGCGCAAGCTCTTGGACGCGGGGCATTCGTTGCTCGTCATCGAACACAACCTGGACGTGATCCGCGCCGCCGATTGGCTCATCGACCTCGGCCCTGAGGGCGGTGAAGCCGGCGGCGAAGTGGTGTGCGTGGGCACACCTGACGAGGTGCGCGCGCACGGCACATCGCACACCGGGCGCGCGCTGCGTGAGTACGACGTGACCATGGGCTTGGGGGTGCTTCGGGTTGAAGATTCTTCAACCTTTGGGTTGACACCAACGCTGGCCCCGCCCACGCGGGCCGTGACGGTTGTTGACGCGATCCAGATCGTCAACGCCAAAGAACACAACCTCAAGAGCTTGTCGGTCAACATCCCGCACGGCAAGTTCAACGTCATCACCGGGGTCAGCGGCTCGGGCAAAAGCACACTGGCTTTTGACATCCTCTTCAATGAAGGCCAACGCCGCTACTTGGAAAGCCTCAACGCCTACGCGCGCAGCATCGTGCAGCCCGCGGGGCGGCCCGAGGTCGACGCGGTGTATGGCATCCCGCCCACGGTGGCCATCGAACAGCGCCTGAGCCGGGGTGGACGCAAGAGCACGGTGGCCACCACCACCGAGGTCTGGCACTTCTTGCGCTTGCTGTGGGTCAAGCTGGGCTTGCAGCACTGCGTGAAAGACGGTGCGCCCGTGAAGGCCCAAAGCACTGAGAGCATCACCGCGCAGTTGCTGCGCGACCCGGGCTTGGGCGGGCATCTGGGCCAGCACGTGGGCTTGCTCGCCCCCTTGGTCATCAATCGCAAAGGGGTTTACACCGACCTGGCCAAGTGGGCCAAGGCCCGCGGCCACACACACTTGCGCGTTGACGGCGAATTTTTGTCACTGAGCCCCTTTCCGCGCATCGACCGTTTCAAAGAACACACCGTGGAGCTGCCCGTCGGCAACGTGGTGGTGAGTCTGGACAACGAAGCCGAGCTGCGCGCACTCTTGTCAAAAGCCCTGGAGCTGGGCAAGGGCGTGCTGCACTTGCTGCACCCGCTGGACGGTTTGGCGCAAGCCATGCGCGGCGAACCGGACACGTCAAGTGGAAAGTTAGGTTGGGGCGCGGGCATCGGCAAGGTCAAAGTGTTTTCCACCAAACGCGCCTGCCCGCATTGCGGCACCAGCTACCCCGAGCTGGACCCGCGCATGTTCAGCTACAACAGCAAACACGGCTGGTGCACCTCGTGTGTGGGCACGGGCTTGACGCTCACGCGTGAGCAGCGCAAAGCTTTTGATGATTCGCAGCGCGACGACGACAACAAGGGCCGCGAGCAAAGCTTTCCTTCAGAAGAACCCGAGGTTGAAGGCATTGAAGGCGCGCCCGTGATGTGCTGCGTGGACTGCAACGGCGCGCGCTTGAACGCAGCGTCACGCCGGGTCACCTTCGAGGGCAAACCGATCGGTGACGTGGCCAACCTGTCGGTGCATCAAGCCAGTGGCTGGTTGCAGGCACTCACGCTGGCAGGGCGCGACGCCGACATTGCTCGCGACGTGGTGGTTGAAATCGCCAGCCGCCTGAGCTTCTTGCAAGACGTCGGCCTGGGCTACCTCACGCTCGACCGCGCAGCACCCACGCTCAGCGGCGGCGAAGCGCAGCGCATCCGGCTGGCCGCGCAACTGGGCAGCAATTTGCAAGGTGTTTGTTATGTGCTGGACGAACCCACCATCGGCCTGCATCCGCGTGACAACACCGTGCTGCTGGCTGCACTTTCCAAGTTAGGCGCAGCAGGCAACACCTTGGTGGTGGTGGAGCACGACGAAGACACCATCCGTCGCGCCGACCACATCATCGACATTGGCCCCAGTGCGGGCAAACGCGGCGGCCGCTTGGTGGCGCAAGGCACGGTGGCCGACTTGTCTAGACAAGCCGACTCGGTGACAGGGCGCATGCTGGCCAACCCGCCGTTGCATCCGTTGCAGGCGCGGCGGGGGGTTGCCTTGCCCGCTCCCCCAGGCAGGGGGCGGGCAGGGGAAGGGGTCGACTGCCTGACCGTGCACTCAGCCCACCAGCACAACCTGCACAACATCACGGCCCACTTCCCCCTGCAACGCCTGGTGGCCGTTACCGGTGTGAGCGGCTCGGGTAAAAGCACCCTGGCGCGTGACGTGTTGCTGGCCAACGTGCAAGCCGCCGTGGCCCTCAAAGCCAGCAAGGTCGGGCGCGACGCACTCGCCGCTGGCCAACTGCCGCCACCTGTGGGCTGCGCTGGCATCCAAGGCTTCGAGAGCATCGACCGTGTGCTGGAAGTTGACCAGACCCCCATCGGCAAGACCCCGCGGTCCTGCCCTGCCACGTACATCGGTTTTTGGGATGTCATCCGCAAGCTCTTCACCGAGACTTTGGAAGCTAAAGCACGAGGTTACGCAGCTGCGCGCTTCAGCTTCAACACCGGCGAAGGCCGCTGCCCGGGCTGCGAAGGCCAAGGCCTGCGCACCATCGCCATGAGCTTTTTACCTGACGTGAAAGTGCTGTGCGAAACCTGCCACGGCCAACGCTTCAACCCCGAAACACTGGCCGTCACCTGGCGCGGCAAAAACATTGGCGACGTGCTGCGCATGGAAGTCGACGAAGCGGTGGACTTTTTTGCCAGCATGCCGGCCATCAGCCACCCGCTTCAATTGTTGAAGGACGTGGGCCTGGGTTACCTCACTCTTGGCCAGCCCAGCCCCACGCTGAGCGGCGGTGAAGCCCAACGTATCAAGTTAGTCACCGAGCTGAGCAAGGTGCGCGACGACATCACCCGGCGCGGCAACAAAGCGCCGCACACCTTGTACGTGCTTGACGAGCCCACGGTGGGCCTGCACATGGCCGACGTCGAAAAGCTCGCGCGGGTGCTGCACCGCCTGGTGGACGGTGGCCACAGCGTGGTCGTCATCGAACACGACCTGGATGTGATTGCCGAAGCCGACTGGGTGCTCGACCTCGGCCCTGAAGGCGGCTTGGAGGGCGGGCGCTTGGTGGTGGCGGGCACGCCAGAAGATGTGGTGGCGAGCGGCTCGCACACGGGCGTGGCGTTGCGGTCGGTGTTGGCGCGCGGGGCAACAAACGCTCGAAGCACATAATTTGCACGCCTTCTTGCTCGGAGCCACGCATGGGAAACGCCGCTGAAAGCGTGCAACTGACCGCTGCCGAATACATCGCCTGGGAAGCCGAACAGCCCACGCGGCATGAGTTTGTTGCCGGCGAAATCTTTGCGATGACGGGGGTCGAAGATCGCCACAACGTGGTCGCGCAAAATTTGCTCATCGCACTGCGCGCGCACCTTGACGGCACCCCCTGCAAGGTCTACATCAGCGACATCAAACTCAGGGTTGAAGCCGCTGACAGTTTTTATTACCCCGATGTGATGGTCACTTGCAGCGCCACCGACCATGCCGCCAAACACATCAAGACCGAACCGCAATTGGTGGTTGAAATCCTCTCGCTGTCCACCGCCGCTTGCGACCGCGGCGACAAGTTTGCTGCCTACCGTTTACTGCCGACTTTGCAAGAGTATTTGTTGATCGACACCCGTTCGCTGCGTTGCGATCTGTACCGCAAAGGTGCCGATGGACTGTGGGTGCTGCATCCGGTGGAGGTGGGGCAGGACTTGCGCCTTGCCAGTGTCGATCTCGTGGTGTCTGCTGCCAGACTGTTTGCGCAGTAGTAAACAGCGGCGCGATAGACACTGCCGTCAAGTTGACTGTCGCGTTTCTCGAAGACTCCGACTTGGTAGAAATAACTGACTCGCCGAGCTACTGATTGCAATTCGCGCTTGAAACCGCCAACGCATTCGGTCCGAGGTGGGTGAGCAGCAAAACCATCGTTCTCTTTGTCAAAGTGACCGAATCTGAGGCTCAGAAAACAGGAGTGAAGATCACGAAATACGACTCGATCTGGAAAGAAACCATTGTCCATTTCGATCCGTCGAAAGCGCAGTTGGAAGACCTGAAGCCATTCTCAAGTGGAGCGCCCTTGGCATGGCACGCTGGCCAAGAACCGATAGCGTAAATCGTTGATTTTGTTAGAGTTGAGCCATGCAGCCTCGCTGAACGACCCGGCCGGTTCCTGGGTTGTGCGTGGTTCCGGGCGCCGCCTGAACACGGGCTAAGCTGGAACGTTAGGCATCACACTCGGTTAGTTCGCAGTTCGTCCACGCTTGATAGGAGATCAGCAATGCATCCAGCTTCACTGAGCATCAAGGTATTTGGGATCTACGCAGCAGTCACGGGAATCGGACTCGTGCTGGCACCAAATCTTGTCCTGGGCCCGCTTGGGGTACCAGCGACAACCGAAGTCTGGATAAGAGTGGTTGGTGCGCTCGCTGTCGTACTGGGTTACTACTATTGGGCTTGCGGAGTCGAAGACGCACTCGCCTTCTTCAAGGCCACAGTGAAAGGCAGATTTCTGTACGCCGCACTGAGTGTTTCGCTCATAGCCGTATTTCAAGCCCCAATGCAGCTACTCCTGTTCGCTGCCATAGACATTGCGGGAGCCGTGTGGACGTGGCAGGGTCTGCGAGTCGCAAAGTCCTGAAGGCGAGCGGCAATTGGCCTTAAAAGCAGGTCGGCCACGCTCTGCTGTCAATGATTCCTAATCATTCGCTCGAGCTGATCACAAAGGGCCTGCCGCGCGAGCCATCAAACGCTGGGCCTGCGGCCGATTTTCTACTTGCTTTCCAGCGCACCACGTCGCGGCTACCAGCTTACTTCAAACATTAGCACTTGCAACACAAACTCTCAGCGTTTCCCGTCCATGGAATCAAACTTGCCCTGGCAGCTCGCAACCCCAGACGAAGACTTCTTCAGAGCGCTTGAAGCCGAGCGCACCCAAGCACTGGTTGAACGCGACGTGGCGAAGATCCGACGCTTGCACGCTTCGGACTACGAACTCATCAGCGTCCCGGGCCGCGTTATGCGCCTTGAGAGATATCTTTCCCTCATGGCCCAGGGTGTCTTTTATGCCCGTTGGGAACACGGCCCAATGCAAGTTCAAGTCTCGCAAGGCATGGCAGCGGTGCGGTACCAGGCCAAGATCACATTTCCATCAGGCCAGGTCATTCACTGCTGGCACACGGATATCTACACACTGCATGCCGACTCTTGGAAAGCTGTCTGGTCTCAAGCCACGCAGTTGCCACAAGACTCGATACCCGCGGGCGGTGGGTTGCAGAGTTGTTGAGGGTGCAGGCTCATCCGTCACGCTTGAGTTCAATGGCAGGATGGTGGCCAGCAAAACGTCGTCTATATCAATTCCGTGTATCCACGCGAGAGCGGTCAAGTTGGCCATTGGCTCAATTTCAAAGAATCGAGCAAAGATGGAAAGCTGCGTGACAGTAAGCGCGCTGTGCTCTACATCGACCAAGTGCAGATTGGCGAGGCCGTCACAGGAAGACTGAACCCAGAAAACAAAAAACCCGCCTTTGCGGGGCGGGATCTTGTAAAGGCCTTGGGGGCTATCAACGCAGTCACGGCCTTGCCGCAAGCCACTCCTTCCCCGATCTCCGCCCCCATTGTCGCGGCCTTCGGCACCCCCGTCAATGCGAACTATCGCGGCCTGGCCACGGTGCAGGTCAGCCTGGACAAGCTGTTGACGGGCAAGGGTTTGAAGCCCGGCTTGAAGCCGGTGAAGACATATGCAAACCTGTTGGCCTGGATCGACAAGCAGTACAAGGGTGAGCCGGGTGACAAGCCGATGTTCAGCCGTGCCGCGCCAAGATGACACTCCACCGGCCTCACCCGCGCAAGGAAGCGCTGCGCTACAGGGTCGTGGCCGTTCGGGAGTTCATCGAGAGAATGGGAATCAAACCATGATCAATTCAATGTCGTACAAGGGCTATGCGGTGAGCATGATCTTCGATGCAGAAGACAAGATCATCGTTGGGCGGGTCCTGGACGTCGACGGCATCATCTCCTCCCCTGGCGAGTCGGTGGCGGATTTCGAGTCCAACTTTCATGCTGCTATCGAGGACTATCTTGCCGCCTCCAAGGAACCAGGATCGGCACCTGAGAAGCCGGCAAGCGGAAAAGTCATGCTGCGCATCACGCCAGAAGTGCACGCTGCCGCACTCAAAGCCGCTGCGCGTAGTGGCACCAGCCTTAACAAGTGGGCTGAGGGCGCGCTTGGCAAAGCAGCGAGAAAACCATCCACGCGGGCCGTTGCGCGCAACGACGCCTAACCCAACACGGTTCGTTTAAGTTCATTAGGCGAATACCTGGCCAATGTGCAACTGTGAAGTGGCGCGTGGCTAAAAGCAATATTGACTTGGGTTCAGGTACGCGTCCGACGGACTAGCTGGGCGTCAGCTTGTTGACGCGGGTCTTTCCGCCACAGCAAGTTCACGACGCGCTGAACGAACACGGCGTCAACTCCCAGCGCATCCGACGTTTTCCTGCAGCGGCAGGGGTGTACCAAGCAATGGCCAAGCGGGCTATCCGCAGGCACAGTGCGTGGTAATTGCAGAGTGCGCCACACACGCGATTCTGTCCGCGCAGATGGGACCGTACAGGGGCAACGAACGGGAGCCGTGCCGCTGGTTGCTCGGCGCCTTGGAGCCGGGCATGCAGTACCAGGCGTTCAGCGGGGTCGATGACCTTACTCAACGGCGACGCTTGCCGCAGTTGTTGCCCAAGATCGGTCTTTGCAGAAGCGCGCTCCCACGCCTTGTTTTGCAAGATGTCGCGTCATTCGTCGCTGGTTTGGTGGCGCGTATCCATTGGCCGAGACTAACCCGGCGGTGCGGCCCAAGACAACAGCACGCGCGTTGCTCCTGGCGTTCAGACGTTCAGTCGTTCAAGCCCGTACCGCTTCCAACCCCAACAGCTGCACAGCGCGAATTTGCAGCTCGATGGCTTCAACCCTGTGGCCGCAATGGTCGAGCACGTCGCTGGCGCGGAGCAGGACTTTGACCTCCCAGGCCGGATCGGCCACTTTGGGCGCCAACTCAGAGGCTGCCATGGCGTAAGTCTTGGCGCGGTCGCGGGTGGTTTGGCCGCTGCCCTTGTTTTGGCGTTCTTGAGCCTCGGCTGCACACGCGGTTAACTCGGCGAGATGACACAGCGTGTCCACTTGCCCGTCGTGGCTGCACAGTGCGTGACTCCAGCTCAGGGCTTCGTCCAGATAGGCTTCGGCCGTGGCAAAGCCGTTTTGCTCGGCGTAACAACATGCCAGTTCGGTCAGCGCAGCAAACATCTCGTGGGGGCGCGACGCGGCGCGGCAGCGCAGCAATTGCACGCTGGCGACCTGCAACGGTGTGGCGATTGCTGTGGCGGGCGTGGCAGGGGTGACAGGGGCGGTAGAGGCTGCAGTCATGGCGATCAGGAGCGGCTTTCGGTGGCGCAGCAGGGGCACTGCGCTGGTCGACAAATGCTAGGGACATCACCCGGTTTTGCCTGCCCCCGGTTCACGGGGGCGGCTGACAGCGGGCTGACGAAAACCCTACACCTTTCCTAGGACAAACACCCGCGATCAGGGGGGTGCGGGCCTTGGACAATGGCGGCGCGCTGCGCGCATGCGTTTTTTGCGCCGCTCATCCACATCCCGCACAGGAGTCACACCATGGTCTCGTCTTTCAAGCGTTTGGCGTTCGCAGCCCTCTTGGCCTTGCCCACTGTCGTCAGTG
>JAYVRO010000585.1:0-2922 GCA_043776165.1 Rubrivivax sp.
GGGCGCGTGGGGCATAGCCACGGTGTTTGCCGAAGGGGGCGCGGATCTGGCCTCGGGTGGCCTGAATAACCTGGTGCTCAGCGCCTCTGCAGGGGCCACGGCCATCAACCCCATCACCACTTTGGTGGTGGCCTTGATCGACACACAAGGCCAAAGCGCTGTTGCCGCCCAAACCGCGCCCAAGCTGGCCTTTGGGCTGCCCTTCGGTGTGGACCTGCTGAACTACGACGCGGCCTTGCAAAGCCATGCTGACGGCACCGCAGACAAGACCGCAGACGCCACCGCAAACGCCACTGCTGTGGCGGTTCAACGTGTGTCGGCACAACTGGGCGCCATCGCAAGCCTGCTCGACGACACCGTGGCGGCCATGAACGCCATTGCCGCAGGCGTGGTGTTGGGCGGTGCGCTGGATCTGAGCAGCCGCGCAGCGCTGAACGCGGTGTTTGCCACGCTGTCGCTCGACCCCCGTTTGGTGGACGCCATGGTCAGCGCCAACGCGCCATTTCAGGCCGCCAGCAGCTTGGCGGCCATCGCCGCGGTACAGGCCAGCCAGGCCGCGCACTTTCGCGCCTGGAGCGCAGCGCTGGAGCTGCGCGCGGACTTGGTGGGTGCGCTGCTGGCGCCCGCTTCGGGCATCACGGTGGACGCAAGCAGGATCCAGTTGCAATACGGCATGGGCGCCGACCCGCTCAACGGGCAGCAGCGTGCGTCGGTGGGTTACTTCAACGGCGGTATCGACGGCGTGAACATCGGCGCCGGTGTCGTGCCCAGTTCGGGTGACGCCACGCCAGCGCAGCGCAACACCCAAGCCGGCTATGGCGTGGCCCTGAGCGCGCCCAACGGTGCCGCCATCTTGGCTGACGCCGACCTGTTGGCGGCGGTGTAAGCGGGCCTCCCGTCGGCTTTGAGTGTGCAAGACGTCAGCATCCTGGCCTTCAATTTCACGGTGGCTGACCCCAGCTTGCGCTTTGTGCAAATTGAGCTGGTTTTTGCCAGCGATGAGTTCCCCGAATCCAGCAGCAGCCCCTTTGTCGACATTGCTGCCGTGTTTGTTAACGGCGTGAACTACGCGCTGTTTGATGGCCAAGCCAACCAACCCTTGTCGGTGATCGACCGCATCGTCGACACCGGCGCATTGCAGAACAACGGCGACGGGCACATCGCCATTGAATACGACGGCGTGTCACGCAAACTGGTGGTCACCGCGCCGGTGCACGCTGGCGTCAACACGCTGAAACTGGCCGTGGGCGACACGGGCGACGGCGTAGGGGATTCGGCCATCTTTGTGGCCAACCTGCGCGCCGTGGCCTACGGCGGCGCCGGTATGGCGCAGCGCCAGACGGCACCCCCGGCAACGACCGCTTGGTGGGTGGCCCGTCCAGCGACGACCTGCTGCTGGGCGACGGCAATGACACTGGCGACGGCGGTGCAGGCAACGACGTGCTGGACGGTGGCCAGGGCAATGACACCCTGCGCGGCGGTGCCGGCGACGACACCTTGATCGGCGGCGCAGGCAATGACACGGCTGAATTTACCGGGGCACGCGCGGCCTACACCGTTGCGCGCAGCAGCACCACATCGACTGACTTGACGGTCACCCACAACAACGGTGGCGGCATTGGGGCCAGCGTTGGGACAGGCATTGGCGCCGTCATTGGCGCAGGCATTGGCACAGACGGCACCGACAGCCTGACCAGCATCGAGCGCCTGGTTTTTGCCGACAAGATGCTGGCCTTTGGCCCACGCGCCGACGATGTCGCCAAGGTCGCCACGGCCCTGTTCGGCACGGCCATCGCCAACCCCACCAGCGGCCGCCTGTGGGCCATTGGCCTGAGTTTTTACGACGTCGGCTACAGCTACGACTTTCTCATCGAGACGGCGCTGAGCAACTACTTTGCAGACTTTGACAACACCGCCTTGGCCAACCAACTCCTGAGTACCGTGCCGGGCACCGGCCACACACCCACCGAACTCATCACGCTGATGGGCTCCTTGGGCACCGCGCTGGCGGGCCGCGCAGCCGCCGTCAAGCTCATGGCCGACGACCCGCACGACATGGCCACCATCGACAGCGAAGGCCTGCGCCTGAACGGCATTGCCTGCGACTTGACGGTGGATGGTGCGGTGGTGTTTGGGCTGGTGTTGGGGTGAGCTGGCTGCGTGGCGTTTGGTTGGGTGTTCGGGTGCAGCGTTTGCATCAAGCGATCGCTGCTCCTGTCGCTGTGATGAATCAAGGCGTGCTGACGTGCTGACGTGCTGACGTGCTGACGTGCAACCAGCGCTTGCTCTAACGCATCCATAACGAGGGCCACGTACTGCCAGCCCTGCCGAATTGCGACTGACGCACCGCGCTGACATGCGCGGGTGCGTGTCTACACGCTCTTCCAGCAATTGCCGGTGTGCTCGCCATGACCACCAGTTCCACACGTAGCTCGGTCAGCCACGCCGCCAAGGCGCCGCAGTCGCATCAACAACCGCCGAACTCGCGACTGGTTTGCTCGATAGAGCCCTCAGCCTTTTCTACTGCCCGCTGGCTTCAAGCGCCGCGTAGCGGCCACCGACATCGGCTGCCGCTCGCACTGCAAGCTGCGCCGCTGGCTGATCATCGACTAGGTGCTGGCGGAATGCATGTCGCAGATACAGAGCGAGATGCGGCAAAGAGACGCGCCAACACGACCAGATCAGTAGCAGAAAAAAGCGCTCAAACGAGAGAATTGCACGTGCCAGAATGGGCAACACTAGACATCGCACTTAGACATTAATGGCTGGTACTAGACATTGATGGCTAGACGTAGCTAATTGGGGTGGTGTCGACTGTTAGGCCGCAAGGAGGAGAGCATGCAGGCACTCGAATGGTTGGAACGTGGATCAGGTGCCGGAGATTCGTTTGATGCACTCTCCAACTACTGGAGGGGGTTCAAC
>JAYVRO010000586.1:0-2922 GCA_043776165.1 Rubrivivax sp.
TGGCCACGGCCCATGCGCCGGTCGGTGATGATGAGGATGTTGTGGCCGCTGGCGATGGCGTCGACGGCCTGTGCGCACAACGAAGCGAGCTTGGCTTCCACGCCTTCGCGGCCCCAACTGACCGGGTACGTGATGTCGAGTTCGAAGCTTTTGAACTTGCCGTTGGTGTGGCGCTCGATACCCCGCAAGCGCGCCATGTCATCGAAGTCGAGCACGGGCTGTGTCACTTCCAGGCGCATTTGCGGGTTCACCGCATTGATGTCCAAGAGGTTCGGCTTGGGACCAATGAAGCTGTTGAGCGACATCACGATGGCTTCACGGATCGGGTCGATCGGTGGGTTGGTGACCTGCGCAAAGAGCTGCTTGAAATAGTTGTAGAGCGGCTTGTTTTTGTCCGACAACACAGCCAGCGGCGAGTCATTGCCCATCGAGCCAATGCCCTCTTCACCCGAGGCCGCCATGGGCGCCATGAGGAACTTGATGTCCTCTTGCGTGTAGCCAAAAGCTTGTTGCCGGTCGAGCAGGCTTTCTTCAAACCTGGCGGGCTCACCGCGCACTTCAATGGCATCGAGGCGGATGCGCACGTTCTCGATCCATTGCCGGTAGGGCTTGGCAAAAGCGAACTGGTTCTTCAGCTCTTCGTCGTCAACGATTCGGCCCTGCTCCAGGTCAATGAGAAACATGCGGCCGGGCTGCAAGCGCCACTTCTTGACGATGCGGCTCTCAGGAATGGGCAGCACGCCGGTCTCTGAAGCCATCACCACCAAGTCGTCATCGGTGACGATGTAGCGCGCGGGACGCAGGCCATTGCGATCCAGCGTCGCGCCGATTTGTTTGCCATCGGTGAAGACCATGGCCGCCGGTCCGTCCCAGGGCTCGAGCATGGCGGCGTTGTACTCGTAGAAGGCGCGGCGGCGTTCGTCCATGAGCTCGTGCTGCTCCCAGGCTTCGGGGATCATCATCATGGCGGCGTGAGCCAGCGGATAGCCCGCCATCGTCAACAGCTCCAGCGCGTTGTCAAAAGTTGCGGTGTCGCTCTGCCCTTCAAAACTCAGCGGGTAGAGCTTTTTCAAGTCATCGCCCAGCACGGGCGACTTCATCACACCTTCACGGGCGCGCATCCAGTTGAAGTTGCCCTTCACGGTGTTGATCTCTCCGTTGTGCGCCACCATGCGATAGGGGTGGGCCAGCGGCCATTCGGGGAATGTATTGGTCGAAAAACGTTGGTGCACCAAGGCCAGCGCTGACACCACCCGCGTGTCTGCCAGGTCTTTGTAGTACTGACCCACTTGGTCGGCCAGCAGCAAGCCCTTGTAGATGACCGTGCGGCAGCTCATGCTGGGCACGTAGTACTCGTGGCTGTGCGTGAGCCTTAACTTTTGAATCGACGCGGATGCGGTTTTGCGGATGACGTAGAGCTTGCGTTCCAGCGCGTCGGGCACGATGACATCAGCACCACGCCCGATGAAGATCTGACGGATCACGGGTTCTTTGTCACGCACAGCAGGTGACATGGGCATGTCGCGGTCAACAGGCACATTGCGCCAGCCCAAAAGCACCTGTCCTTCCAGTCTGACGGCGCGCTCAAGTTCCTGTTCGCACGCCAGGCGAGAGGCATGCTCTTTGGGCAGGAAGATCATGCCCACGCCGTATTCGCCGGGCGGCGGTAAGGCAATGCCCTGCCCGGCCATTTCGGCGCGGTAGAACTCGTCGGGCAACTGGATCAGGATGCCGGCGCCGTCGCCCATCAGCTTGTCGGCGCCCACTGCGCCACGATGGTCCAGGTTTTCGAGGATCTTCAGGCCCTGCTCGATGATGCTGTGCGCACGCTGACCTTTGATGTGAGCTACGAAGCCCACGCCGCAGGCGTCATGTTCGTTGGTTGGGCTGTACAAACCGTGCTGAGCAAGGTTTTGGATCTCTGTGGCGTCGGCGGAATTCGGCTGGGCCGAAAGAGGCTCGAGCATGGATTTCGGCATGAAGATGGGCAAGGACATTGAGACGCTCCGGACAATTCGGTCGAGGGCGAAGCCTACCGCAGTGCAACATGGGTTTCAAGCATTTCCAATAGGGGTCAGAGTCATTTTAATTTTCTGGAACACATTTGAAATTTTTAATGGGGACATAACAAATTGCGTTGTTAACGCAAGGAAGGGCGAGGATTGCGTCTACTGTGATGCAGGTCGTGCGCACTGTGCTCGTCTGGGCCTGCCCCGGGCAGCCACGTGCACCGCCCTGCCCGTCTGTGCTGCCAAGGCCGCCAAAAATTCGGCTCCACCAAAGGCGCGGCCACCACGGATGGCGGCCGCCAGAGCGTCCAGCATGGGCAAACTCAAAGGCTGCGACAAACGCCTGCGGTAAGCGGCCTCCCGCTCGAACGGTGTGTTGCCCAGTGCCCACAGCTCGGGGGGATCGGTGAATAGCGCGCCCGTTACTTCGCCGCTCCGGCCACGATTGGTGGACGACGCATCAGTGCCCAGGCGCAAACCATCAATGTGGCTCAAAACGAGCAGCGTGGCTTCGCCAGGCTCGACCACCGCAGCGCGAAAGCGACCGTCCCACAGCGTGCCACTGCCGCCGTGGCGACGGTTGTAGGCGGGCACATAGTGCCTGCCGAGCGCTTGAATACAGCGACTCAAGGCAATGGCCTCTGCTGGCCGGGCCAGCAAGTGGACTTCGCCATCAAGCAAGGCTGCGGCATGTACCAAAACGGGCTGGGCCTGCACCGTGATGCGAAGGACTTGCACAAAGGCTTGCCGGTCAAGTTCGTCGGCAAATACTTGGCGTTGGCTGTGGCCACGCAGCACCACGTAGTGGGCCAGGCCGGGGACGACCAGTCGAGCTTGTCGGGCCACGGTGGGTATCCGGCTCAGGCACCCAGGCCGAAGATGTTGCGGCCAGTCAAACGCTGGTGCTCACGCA
>JAYVRO010000587.1:0-2908 GCA_043776165.1 Rubrivivax sp.
TGCAGGTTCAAGCGCGAGACGAAGGTTTCATAACCGCCCACGATCACCATGATGAGCAGGTTGCTGATCATCACCACGTCAATCAGCGCCAGCACTGACAGCATGATGATGGTCTCGTTCAGCGAGGTGACGCTGGTATCGCTCTTGTAGCCAATGCTCGTGACCAGTTGGGCCAGGGCGCTGCTGTTGCCAAAAGCGGCCTCCACCAGATGCACCAGCTCGACCCAGAAGTGAAAGACGTAGACGCACTGCGCCACGATCAAACCCAAGTACAGCGGCAACTGCAACCAGCGGCTGGCGAAGATGAAGTTGGGCAGCGCTGGCAGGCGTGCTGCGGGGTCGACTTTGGACATGTTGGGGCGGCTCTCGCGGTGGTGGGCTGCTGTGCCCCCTAGGGGGACGTTTGCAAAATTGTAGTGGCGGGCCTACGCCAATGGGTCGCCGATGGGCCGCTATTGCACAGGACGAGGCTGCTCACGTAAGGGGTATGTCAGAGGTCCGCATCAAGCTTGCGGCCCGATACGATTGGCCTGGGCAGCGCTGTGCACTGGATTCATTGAATTCACGGGATCAGCGCCGCACCAAGGCCGACAGCCGCCTTCCATCAGGAGACAACAATGAGCAACGACCAAGCCACGGTTTTCAAGACCTATTTGCCAATGGATTCATTGGCCGCGCAAGCCCGAGTTTCTGGCATGGCCGCGTACAACAAGCTGTGCGCTGAAGCCGAGCGCGATTACGAGGGCTATTGGGCCCGTCTGGCGCGTGAATTCCTGAAGTGGGACAAACCTTTCACCCAGGTGCTGAACAGCAGCAATGCGCCTTTTTTCAAGTGGTTTGAAGACGGCACGCTGAATGCCTCTTACAACTGCCTGGACCGCCATGTAGAGGCCGGCAAAGGCGAGCGTGTGGCCATCATTTTTGAGGCCGATGATGGCGTCGCTACGCGCATCACTTACCGCGAGCTGCTGGCCAAGGTGAACCAGTTTGCTAACGCTTTGAAATCACGGGGCGTTAAACAAGGCGACCGCGTGGTCATCTACATGCCCATGAGCGTGGAGGGCGTGGTGGCCATGCAGGCCTGCGCGCGCATCGGTGCGACCCACTCGGTGGTGTTTGGCGGTTTTTCGGCGCAGTCTTTGCGCGACCGCATAGAAGATGCCGGCGCGGTGATGGTCATCACGGCCGACGAGCAGCTGCGCGGTGGCAAGTCGCTGCCGCTCAAGGCCATCGTCGATGAGGCTTTGGGCTTGGGTGGCTGCGACAGCATCCGCCATGTTTTTGTCTACCGCCGCACCGGTGGCAAGGTGGCCTGGAACACCCCCCGCGACCTGTGGCTGCATGAAGAGATGGCCAGCCAAGCCACGCTGTGCGCACCTACGTTTGTCGGCGCTGAGCATCCTCTGTTTTTGCTTTACACCAGCGGCAGCACCGGCAAGCCCAAAGGCGTGCAACACAGCACGGGCGGCTACTTGCTGCACGCCGCGCTCACCATGGCTTGGACTTTTGATCTGAAAGACAGCGATGTGTTTTGGTGCACGGCCGACATCGGCTGGGTCACGGGCCACAGCTACATCACCTACGGCCCGCTGGCGATGGGTGGCACCCAAGTGGTGTTTGAAGGCATCCCCACCTTCCCCGACTCGGCGCGCTTTTGGAAGACGATTGAAAAGCACAAAGTCAGCGTTTTTTACACCGCGCCCACGGCTATTCGCTCGCTCATCAAAGCGGCCGAAGTGAACCCTGCGGTGCACCCCAAACACAGTGATTTGAGTAGCCTGCGCATCTTGGGCTCGGTGGGTGAGCCCATCAACCCGGCGGCTTGGGAGTGGTATTACCAAAACGTAGGCATGAGCCGTTGCCCCATCGTCGATACCTTTTGGCAAACCGAAACCGGCGGCCACGTCATCACCCCGCTGCCGGGCGCAACGCCCATGGTGCCGGGCTCGTGCACGCTGCCCTTCCCGGGCATCACAGCGGCCATCGTCGATGAACTGGGCAACGACGTTCCTAACGGCACGGGCGGCATCTTGGTCATCAAAAAACCTTGGCCGAGCATGATCCGCAACATTTACGGCGACCCCGAACGTTTCAAGAAAAGTTACTACCCGGCCGAGCTCAAGGGCTACTACTTGGCGGGTGACGGCGCCATCCGCGACAAGCACACGGGCTACTTCACCATCACCGGCCGTATTGATGACGTTTTGAACGTTAGCGGCCACCGCATGGGCACCATGGAAATTGAATCCGCCTTGGTCAGTTGCACCGATTTGGTGGCCGAAGCCGCGGTGGTTGGGCGGCCTGACGACACCACGGGCGAGGCCATTTGCGCCTTCGTCGTGCTCAAGCGCGCCCGGCCTACGGGCGAAGAGGCCAAGAAGATCGCCGCTGAACTGCGCACCTGGGTGGCCAAAGAAATTGGCCCCATTGCCAAGCCCAAAGACATCAGGTTCGGCGACAACCTGCCGAAGACACGCAGTGGCAAGATCATGCGCCGCTTGCTGCGCAGCATTGCCAAAGGTGAGGCCATCACGCAAGACATCAGCACCTTAGAGAACCCGGCCATCCTGGACCAGCTCACTACGAGTAACTGAGAACGGTCTTTTTTCGACAACCTAGGAGGCGCGCCACTTGGCTTTCTTGCTGCTCGGTTTGGTCTTGATGGGCGTCAAGCTTTGGGGTTTGGCGCCCGTGGCCCAGTGGTCTTGGTGGCTGATTGGTGCGCCGTTTTTGGCGGCGGCCCTGTGGTGGCAGTTCGTAGACGCTTCGGGCCTGACGGCCAAGCGCGAGATGAAGAAGCTGGCCAAACGCCAGCAAGTGCGGCGCGATGAAACCATGGCCGCCTTGGGCATGGACCCCCGAGCCCGCCGCGAAGCCGCGCAAGACCAGGCGGCGGCCCGGCGCACCT
>JAYVRO010000588.1:0-2898 GCA_043776165.1 Rubrivivax sp.
ATCGTGGCGATCACCCAACTTGCCCAGACGACCCTGCGCAGCGTGATCGGCAAGATGGAGCTCGACAAAACCTTTGAAGAGCGCGACATCATCAACGCCAGTGTCGTCAATGCGCTGGACGAAGCCGCGCTCAATTGGGGCGTGAAAGTACTGCGCTACGAAATCAAAGACCTCACACCACCGGCGGAAATTTTGCGCAGCATGCAAGCGCAGATCACTGCCGAGCGCGAAAAGCGCGCGCTCATTGCAGCGTCGGAAGGCCGCCGGCAGGAGCAGATCAACATTGCCACGGGCGAGCGTGAGGCGTACATCGCCAGATCAGAAGGCCAGAAGCAGGCTGAGATCAACAACGCCCAAGGCGAAGCGGCCGCCATCACGGCGGTGGCCGAGGCAACGGCCGACGCTATCCGAAAAATTGCGTCAGCCATTCAAGAACCAGGTGGCGAACAAGCCGTGCAACTGAAGGTGGCAGAAAAAGCAGTGGACGCGTACAGCCACTTGGCAAAAACCAACAACACCATGATCGTGCCTGGCAACATGAGCGAAGTGGCCGGGCTCATTGGGACGGCCATGGCGCTGATGAAGAGCAACAGCATCGGTGGCGTCAGCGGATCCGGCAGCAACAGGGCCGTGCCAAAATAGTCGGCTCTTGCTCGCATCACGCAGCCCCGGGGTTGCCAGCGCGTCAAAAGTCAACGGAAGGGTGGATGAGCGGCTTAAGTCGCACGCCTGGAAAGCGTGTGGGGGTTAACAGCCCCCCGCGGGTTCGAATCCCGCCCCTTCCGCCAAATTGCCTATGAGAAATTGTCAACTTCTCCATGCAACGCACAAAGTGAAGAGCTAGAAATTGCGCGCAAATGGGGACGTCAACCCGCGCCTGCTCAGCCGCTGCGAGCGCTGCCCATTCACATGCCCCTCGGATCTCGACAACAAGCACGATCGGGCACGCGTTTCGCCGCGTGCCACTGAGCAATTTGGTTGAAGGGGTCCCTATTGTTCGATGCTGTCCGGCGTCACCAAATTGGGGTCTTCGATGACCACCATCGTGCGCCCTGTAAGGTCAAGCACCTCCAGCCTGACTGCTACGGCGCAAGTCACTTGGGCCGCAAGTGCACGCTCCACCACCGGCCTAACGCGCACGACTTGGTGTGCCATCAACGGATTGCCCTCGCTCGAAGTGCTGGCGCCTGCAAGGTCCAGACGCATCGCATGCCCGGGCCGCAGCAGGCCGATAGAGGATTGGCCCAGGTCACGGCCTTCGCCATCGGTGAAGCCGAGCGAAACGCGGCAAGACCCGGACAGCACATCGGCGCTCGGCGCCGCCACGGTTTTGATCACACGTGCGTTGAGCCTTAGCGTCTGACTGGGATTGAGGCTGACCACACCCAAGCGTGCCGGCGGGTCGGCTTGTGGGTTGAAGGCGATCGCCAATGGTGCGGCCAAAAGGGGAGATACGCCGATCAGAGCCAGCGTGGCGAGGCCGTCTGGACAGCGTCTCGTCGATCCACCGGCGTGCGAAGACGCGGACTGTCAGGTCGCGTGACTCGGCCACCTTGCGGGTCGCCACTGACGCCTGCTCGATGGTGTAGGCCGGGTAGGCGCCGATCGTGACTTTCTCGCGCTTGCCGTTCAGGTGGTACTTATAGCGCCGGGTCTTGGTTCCGGAAGGAAGGACTTCAAGCAGCAAGCCGCCGCCGCCGGTCAGCGCACAGGCCTTGTCGCGCGGCTTCGCGTTGTCAATCGTGACCGACCAATGCAGTTCGTTGGCGTGCCTCATTTTTCGTCACCCGGCGGAAGCCATGGCCCCATTTTTGGCGCCGTTTCGGTTGGCAGTCACTGTATTTGCCCGGAAGTGCCGGGACATCAAATAAGAAAAACCCCAGTCGAATCAACGATCTGGGGTTGTTCCTGGGACGGCCTGGGGCGGCCCGAAACATGCTTACATGTGGTCGATCATCACTTGACCAAAACCAGAACACGACACCTGCGTTGCACCGTCCATCAGCCGCGCAAAGTCATAGGTCACCTTTTTGCTGGCAATGGAGCGCTCCATCGACGCCAGGATCAGATCGGCAGCGGCCGTCCAGCCCATGTGGCGCAGCATCATTTCAGCCGACAGGATCTCTGAACCCGGGTTCACATAGTCTTTGCCAGCGTACTTGGGGGCCGTGCCGTGTGTGGCTTCAAACATGGCGATGGAGTCGCTCATGTTCGCGCCAGGGGCGATGCCGATGCCACCAACTTGCGCGGCCAAAGCGTCGGACACATAGTCGCCATTCAGGTTCAAGGTAGCGATCACCGAATACTCGGCCGGACGCAGCAAAATTTGCTGCAAGAAAGCATCTGCGATCACGTCCTTGAGGATGATTTCTTTACCGCTTTTGGGGTTCTTGATCTTGCACCACGGGCCGCCGTCAATCAGTTCCGCGCCAAATTCACGTTGCGCCAGCGCATAGGCCCAATCACGAAAGCCGCCTTCGGTGAACTTCATGATGTTGCCCTTGTGCACGATGGTCACGCTGGGCTTGTCGTTGTCAATGGCATATTGAATCGCTTTGCGCACCAGTCGCTCAGTGCCTTCAATCGATACCGGCTTGATGCCAATGCCCGAGGTGTTGGGGAAGCGAATTTTCTTCACCCCCATCTCCTCAATCAAGAACTTGATGAGCTTCTTGGCCTTGTCGCTTTCGGCCTCGTACTCGATGCCCGCGTAGATGTCTTCAGAGTTCTCGCGGAAGATCACCATGTTGGTTTTCTCGGGCTCTTTCACGGGGCTCGGAACGCCTTTGAAATACTGCACCGGACGTAAACAGACGTAGAGGTCCAACTCCTGGCGCAACGCCACGTTCAATGAGCGAATGCCACCGCCAACAGGCGTCGTCAACGGACCTTTGATGG
>JAYVRO010000589.1:0-9739 GCA_043776165.1 Rubrivivax sp.
TGCTGAAGGCCCACGGTGCCATGCATGAACACGCCCATGGGTTTGCCAGCGGCCTTGGCATAACCATGCGCCATGGCCACTGACGCTTCTTCATGCAAACAGGTCAGCAACTCGGGCTTTTTATTGCCGCCGTAGTTGACCAAAGATTCATGCAAGCTGCGAAAACTGGAACCTGGGTTGGCTGCGATGTAGTCGATGTCGAGCCTGCGGATGACGTCGATCATGAAGTCGGAACCAGGGTGTCCGATCAAGCGGTCGGGGCGCTCGGTGCGGGGCGCACTTGAAGCAGGGGCTGTGGTCCGGCTCGGCGCTGCGCTGTTTTGCGCCAGAACCTCGCCCGTCGCAACAGCGGCCACGGCGGCAGTCGCGCCCGTCACCGCTTGGCGCATGAAGCTGCGTCGGCCATTGGGTTCACCGTCTTGCGGGTCGTTCATGCTGTGGCTCCTGAAAGTTCATGCGTGTTGCGCGCAAATTGATCGGTGGCTGCTACGAGCAGCTGCGCCATGCCGGGATGGCTGCTGGCGTGCCCAGCGCCACGAACGATGTGCAACTGTGAGTGCGGCCACGCCGCGTGCAGGCGCAGCGCGTTGTGCGCCGGCGTCACCCGGTCCAGCTCGCCTTGCACGATGACGGCCGGGATGTGGTGCAGCCGCGCCATGTTGCCCAGCAGCGGGTTGTCGGCTAAAAAATAGCTGTGCTGGGCGCCATGCATGAGCAGCGTCGCGTGTGCGCAGGCCGCAGCATCGGGCTTTGTTGCAGTTTCAGATGAGGCGCAGTTTTCTGTCCCCGACTCCGACGCCATCAAGCCGTCTTCATGCCCGAGCACCGTGGCGGCGGCCGCTTGACGAGTGGCGACATCGCGGCTGGCCAGCAAGGCCAGCATCAAAGGCACATCCAACCCGGCATAGAGCGCGTCGCGCTCGTCTGCGGTGCCCAGAAACACACCGCGCAGTACCATGGCCGACACCTGCTGCGCGTGCTGCTGGGCATAGGCCAGGGCCAGTGTGCTGCCCCAGGAGCCACCGAACAGCAACCACTGCGTGATGCCCAAATGGCGGCGCAACAGTTCCATGTCGTGCACGCTGTGTTGCGTGCTGTGTTGGGTGTTGTTGTGCGCTGTGAAGCGCAGCGGCGCAGACCGCCCGCAGCCGCGTTGGTCAAACAGCACGATGCGATAGCGCTGCGGATCAAACCAACGTCGATCGTTGACCGTGCAGCCTGCGCCCGGCCCGCCGTGTACAAAAAGTGCCGCGGCGCCCAAGGGGTTGCCGCATTCTTCCCAGTAGAGCTGATGGCCGTCGCCGACATCCAACCAGCCGCAGCCATGCACCTGCACCGGCGGGTACAGGGCCTGCCAGGCGTGTGTGAGCGGCGCGGTGATGGGCGGTGTCATGTTGCTCGCTATCGGGGCAGGGTTGTGGCACCGACCGCGCTGCAATGCAGCTCCAAGATGTCGTCGCCTCGGTCGTCAAACTGGCCCGTTGAGCGCCAGCCCAGGTGGCGATAAAAACCATGCGACCTGACAGCAGGATCGGCCGAACAACCCAGGAACAGCCGATTGAAGCCCTTGGCGTGCAAGAGCGACACCACGTCGGCCAAGAGCCGCTTGCCCACACCTTGAGATTCGACCTCCGGCAACATCGCCAGCACCACCACTTCGCCGTTGCGGGTGTCGCCAAAGCAGTAGCCAACGATGCGGCCATGCAGCAGTGCCACGACACCTGGAAGGTCAGCATTGCGGATGTCGTCGCCCCAGCTCTGGGCGGTGATGCCGATGGCGGCCAGCCGCTCAACCGAGATCGCGTTTTCACGTGTCTGGCCCCGAAGCACCAGGCACTCTGGTGCATCTTCTGGCGTGGCGGGGCGGTAGCTGATGGGCATGCGGCTCTCCAGAGGCTAGCGATCGAAAGGCGCGGACGATTTAACCTAGAAACCGCAGTTGGACGGGGCCAACCGCACAGCGCTGCGACCTCGTGGCCCCAAGCCCGCCGTTTGCGGAAAAACCAGCGACTTGATGACCACGGGCACAGCGCCCGAAGTGTCAAGCAAAGCGCCGATGTCGATGTAGTCAAACTCCTGCAGCACGATGCCATCGATGCTGACCACGGCGCTCTGCAGGGCCAGTTCGCTGTGCAGGTGGATGCCGACCAGGCCGCCGATGTCGCCGTCGCTGACCAACACCAGTGGATGGCCCTGCTGTAGGACCGTGGCCAAACCTGAAACAAGTCCCTGGCACAAAGCGTCGAGCCGCGCCCAGGTGGCCGAGCCCAACCAGCGATAGCACAGTGCCACGGCTTGTTCGCCACTGTGCAGGTCCAGGCGGCGCAGGGCCGCTTCAACGGCTTGCGCGATGGCCGGCACGTTCAAGGCTTCATCCGACAGGGGCAGGGCGGGCGTGATGACTGGCACGTTGCGCAGTGGCAAGGTGTTTTGCGGCTCGACAAAGATCGTGCTGCCGCTCACCTGAATGGTGTACTGCGACGCACCCACCACCGTGGCGCGAATGCCTTGTTCTGCCGTCACCAAGCGCGGGCCCCAGACCTTGGCGCGCTGCAACACAGCCTGCGCCAACGCAGCGCCCAGGTCGCCGTGCTCGGCGCTGCTGCGGCCATAGATGTATTCAGACACGCCGCCCGAGAAACACAGCGCGTCAGGTGGCGCGGCGCTTTGCAGGGGCTCCAGGCGAAGCAGGTCTTGTGTGCTGGGCTTCGAACCCTCGGCGCGAACGGTGTGGGCTGGTGCGGCACATTGCATGGCGTCGAACAGGTGCTCAGCCATGCGCTCTACCAGACGTGCAACACCCGCAGCGTCGGGCACCTCACCCACACTCAAACGCAAACCCACCGCAGTGGCCAACAGCGCCGCTGCAGGTTCGATGCGAGCCACACGGCCAGCGCCGTCAAAAGCCACGATGCGCGCGCCGATGTCGATGGCGGTCTGGGCCACCACAGCGCCGGCCACACACAGGGCGATCTTTGACGTGCCGCCGCCCACGTCCACGTTCATCACACTTTGGTTGTCGCGGATCGACAAAGCAGCGGCGCCAGAACCAAAGGCGGCAAGGGTTGTTTCCAACGCATCGCCTGCGCTCACCGCCACAAACTTGCCGGCTTGCGCGGCGAACAAGTCACCAATGGCGCGTGCGTTGCTGCGCCGCACGGCCACACCCGTCAGGATCAACGCGCCGCTATCAATCATCTCGGGTGTTAACTTCGCGAGTTCGTATTGCCGATCGACAAAAGTGCGCAAGGCCGCGGCGTCGATCGCGGGCTCGCCGGCAAGGTCTAACGCACAGGGGGTGAGCAGCACTTCGCTCTCGTGCAGCACCACGCGTTCGCTCACCACGTAGCGGTTGTCTAAGCGTTCTAACAATAGACGTGAGAAGACGAGGTGTGAGGTGCTGGACCCGATGTCCACGCCCACACTGGTGAGCGTGATCTCGTCTTCAAACTCCAGGCTGCGCCGCACATTGCTGAAGAACACGCGGCCGCCTTGTTCGTCGCTCATGCTGTCGGCCCAGCGTGCAACAACAGACTAGATGCCACTGGGCATGGAAGGAACCACTTCGCCTTTTGAGTCGCCCGTGGGCTTGTTGTACCAAGCTGCCTCCATGCGGCTGGGCACGCCGTTGGCTTTCAGGGTGGCTTCGTATTCGGCGCGGATGCAGGGGTCTTCCATCCAATACGGAATGGCGGTGCCACCTTCATGCACATCAATGGCGGTGTAGTCGGTGTGCTTGGCGCCAGGTGCGCCAGGGTCGCGGCCGGGGTTGTGCGGGCCGAACCAGGCCGTCAGGCGAAAAGGTTCATGGGCCACGCTGAAATGCTGGTGGTACCAGCGCGCGCCACCCGGTGCAGCCGTGACCATGCCGCCTGCTTCGTAGTCCACACGCCGGATCTCGTCTTGATGGCCCGTTTCCCAGGGCCGCTCGCCGCAGCGCTCGGGCCAGCTGTAGGTGTAGCCCTTGCCCTTCAAACAGATCAGCACCGCCGCCGAGGTGTGCGCGTGCGCTTTTGAATAACGACCGTTTTCATGCTGGCCGATCCAGAAATAGAAACAGTTGTTGGTCATGAAGGGTTCCACGCGACGCCAGCCCAGTGAACGCCGGTTGTCCAGCGGCAGATCGCAATTCACCACATCGGGGATGAAGTTGGTGCGACGCATGGCCAGGCCGCGCACGGGGTCAGGTTCGATGTCGTCTTTGGCCTTGAAGAAGTCGTCAGCGCCATTAAAACGATCACGAAAGATGAAGGGGTTGTTGAAGACGGCCGCCTCGTTGTTGATGAGGTTCATGATGTTCGGCGCCGTGTTGCCGCCGAGCAAAAGTGCACCGCCCGAGGTGGCGTTGACGATGCGAAACCAGGCGTTCATGGGGATCGAAAACATCGAGCCTTTTTGCCACTCAAACACATGCTTCTTGGTATCGCCCTCTTGCCACACCTCCGTCGTGCCACGGCCTTCGATGACCAGATAAATCTCCTCGTACATGTGCTTTTGCGCGTGCAGTGCGCCGCGCGGCGGCACTTCCACCACAAAGCAGCCCCATTTGGTCTCGGTGCCGTAGAGCTGGATGAAGTGACCCTTGCCGCCGGTGCGCTTCCAAGGCATGAGCGGGAGGTTTTGCACCTTGTTGATGCCAATGTCGCGGAAGACGGGGATGCCTTCGCCCTCCATGAAGGCGTCGTACGGCGTGGGCTGTTTTCGGAATTCGCCAAACCCAGCCTTTTTGTTGCCTGCGGGTTCGTGCCAATGGGTTTGGTCTTTGTCGTGCGGCATGCTGGCTTTCGGTGATTGCTTGCTGTGAGCGCTGAGGTTGCAGTTCTTCTATACGGAACGGCGTTCTTATATTTGAACCGACGCGAATTTGAACATACACTGCCCCGCGCATCAACAGCACAAGCCCGCCCCGCCGCACTTTCTGCACTGCTTTGCACACTGCATCCCGCACCGATGACACCGTTCGTCCACACTCGCCGCTGGCTCACCTTTGTGAGCCCGATCGCGGCTTTGTTGGTGTCGTTTCAGACCGTTGCGCAGACACCAGCGCCTGGTTCGCCGCACGCCGCGATCTATCACTACAAAGGCGCTGACCGCGACGCCCGCTTGCTTGAAGGCGCGCGGCGCGAGGGCAGCGTTGCGGTGTACACCTCACTGGCGCCTACCGAAGCCGCGCCGCTGGTGGAAGCCTTTGAGAAAAAGTACCCCGGCGTGAAGGTGCAGATGTGGCGCAGCCTGAGCGAAGGCATCGTGCAGCGCGCCATCACCGAGATGCGCGGGCGGCGTCATACGGTGGATGTGATCGAAACCAATGCGCCCGAGATGGAGGGCATGGCGCGCGAAAACGTACTCTCGGCCTTCCACAGCCCCTACTTGGCCGACTTGCCGGAAGCCGTGATTCCCAAACACGGCCAATGGGTACCCGACCGCCTGAACTTTTTTGTCGTGGCCTACAACACCAAGCGGCTGCGCCCTGAAGATTTGCCCAAAACCTACGAGGGTTTCTTGGACCCCAAATGGAAGGGCCGCATCGCACTGGAAGCCACCGATGCCGAGTGGATGGGTGCCGTTACCAAGCAGTGGGGTGAAGCGCGTGCACTGCCGTTTTTTCGCAAGCTCGGCGAGATGAAGCCGGAGTTCCGCAAAGGCCACGTGCTGCTGATGCAGCTCATCTCCACGGGTGATGTAGAAATCGGCTTGACGGCTTATCACGCCAATGCCGAGAGCTTCAAAAAGCGCGGTGCACCTGTGGACTGGGCCGCAGTCGAACCCGTCATTGCGCGGCCGCAAGGCGTGGGCGTTGCGCGATTGGCGCCGCATCCCCATGCCGCGCTTTTGTTCGCTGATTTCATGCTGTCGCCGCAGACGCAAGAAATGCTCTCGGTGATGGGCCGCACACCCGTGAGCCGCGCCGTGAAGTCGCCTTCAACACCGGGCAACTACGTCGTGGCTGACCCGGCTGTGCTGCTCGATGAGAACGACAAGTGGCAAGCTTTGTGGGACAAACTGCTGATGGGTAAGTGACGCGCAAAGTGTTGCTGGACTTGAGGTGCGCATGCCAACCAATTTGATGGAGAACCAAGATGAGTGACAACCTGAATGCGGTTAACAAACCAAATGACACGGACGGTGCGCCGCAGGCCCCTGGCGACGAAGCGGTTTGGGAACGCTGGACCAAAAAGCGCGTGTTTGTGCGCGCCCTGGAAGGCACCTACGGTGAGCTGGTGAGCGAGCTTTTTAGCCAGCCGCGTGTCTACCCGTCCACCGACTGGAAGTGGAAGGGCGGGCCGCAGAACTTTGGCAAAAAAATCATCAACCCGCAGGCCGTGAAAGTAGCGCAAAGCATTGAGGCGCACCTCGACGTTTACGCCCCGGGCGGCTACGGCCAAAAACACGGCCACATGAACAGTGCGGTGTTTTTTGTGCTCAAGGGCAAAGGCCACGACGTGCACGACACCATCCGCCACGATTGGGAAGCGGGCGACGCGCTGATCGTTGAAAACGGCTGCGTACACCAGCACTTCAACGACGACCCCGATGACGAGAGCATCGTGCTGATCATGAAAGCCAAGCCGCTGTTTTTGTTCATGCACATGCTGTTTCAAAAGGTCGTGGCTTACCCGCCCAAAGAGGCCGAGACACCACAGCAGGCGAACTACACACCGCCCACGCACATTTGAGTTTCCGGTTTCGAGCAGAGGTAGCACCATGACCAACATCGTTGACAAGACAGAACACACGCGCGCCCACGCGCCCACCACCGAGGTGAACTTCTACGCCCAGGCGCTGGAAGCCTCGCAGCAGTTTCGTGCCGACTACAAAGCGCGCATGAACGTGGTGAAGGCCAAAGACATGCCCTTCGAGCGCTCGCCCGACGGCTTGATCAAGCACATCATCCACGAAGGCATGAACACCAAAGAGTGCTGCCTCGACATCTACATGCAGTTTTTGCCAGCGGGCAAGGCCAGCGGCAAACATCGCCATCTCACCGAGGAGATCTTTTTCGTGGTGGAAGGCAGTGGTTACGACCTGCACTGGGATGTGCGCTTTGACTGCAAAGACGAGATCGAGTTCGAGTGGTCAACTGAGCCCAAGAAGTTCGAGTGGAAACAAGGCGACTTTGTCTACATCCCGCCTTACTGCGCACACCAGCACTTCAACAGCAGCGCAACGAGTGAGGCGCGCATCGTGGTCATGAACAGCCGCATCGTCAAACCCATGGGCTTTGATTGGTTTGAGCAGTTGGAGCGGGCTGAAGGTTTTTAACGTTCGAGGTAAGCCATGTGCGGTGAAATCGAAGAGGAAGGCACGGTCGAGGCCGACCTGCTGCAACGCTTCTTGCTTCGCAGTGGCGCCACCGTGTCGCGCGCCAGCGCAGCAGGCGAAGGCTTCAAGCCGGGCCTGAATGCTTATCTCGACCAACTCTTTGCTGATGTGCTCAAGCGCTGTGTCGACGACGTGGGCAACGCCGAGCCTGCCGAGGCCTATCGCCGTCTGGCCATGCAATCAGCCGTGATGGCGCGTCTGGCGGGCTACTTGGCGGGCCACGCGGCACTGAATGAAGACCCGCTGCGCCGCGTCATGGAAGCCACGATGCTCGGCTACGGCGAGGCCGACCCGATAACACGCAGGCCTGCAAACGACCACGGTCATTCGCATCAAGTTGCCCCTAACTTTTGAGATAAGCCATGGAGAGCGCTGAGAGTAATCGGCTTCTCACCCAAGTGGGCCGCACCACGCCCATGGGGCAATTGCTGCGTCGCTACTGGCAGCCCATAGGCGCGCTGGAAGAGATGCAGGGCCGATGGACAAAAAAAGTGCGTCTGCTGGGTGAAGACCTCATCCTCTTTCGCAACCGCAGTGGTGAACTGGGCTTGATCGCCGAGCAGTGCCCGCATCGGCGTGCATCGTTCCTGCACGGCATCCCCACGCAGCAGGGCATTCGCTGCCCCTACCACGGTTGGGAATTCAGCACCCAAGGTGAGTGCCTGAACCAACCCAACGAAATTGACAACCCCGCTTTTCGCCAGCGTGTGGCCACCGACGCCTACCGCGTGCAAGAACTCGGCGGTGTGCTCTTTGCTTACCTGGGCCCGCTGCCGGCACCTTTGTTACCGCGATTTGATGGTTTTGTGGCGGTCGGCGCGGTGCGCATCATGGGCCGGGCATTGCTGCCCGTGAACTGGTTGCAGTGCATGGAGAATTCGCTCGATCCCATCCACACCGAGTGGCTGCACGGGCACCAGCACGAGTTTCAGAAAGAGCAAGAAGGCATCAAGGTGGCGATCAGCGCGCGGCACGAAAAAATCGACTTCCGCGAGTTCGAATTTGGCATCACCAAACATCGATTGTTAGCAGGCCACTCTGAGGACGGCGACGACTGGCGCATTGGCCACCCCATCGTCTTCCCCAACATGCTGGCGGTGGGCAATGGCGACGAGGCCACACGCTACTTTTCATTCCAGATGCGCGTGCCGGTGGACGACACACACACCTTGCACCTTTGGTACAACGCCTACTTGCCGCCGCCCTGGGCCGATGTGCCTGAAGCCCTGCGCGCCAGGGTCCACTTGTATGACGTGCCCTTTCAGGACGAGCATGGCAACTTCATCGTCGACAACGTGGACGGCCAAGACATGATGGCCTGGATCACCCAGGGTGCCATCGCCGATCGCACGCGTGAAAATCTGGGTGCCACCGACAAAGGTGTGGCGCTGTACCGCCATGTCTTGAAGCGCGAACTGAAAAAGCTGGAGCAAGGCATCGAGCCCATGGGCGTCGTGCGTGACGAAGCGCGCAACACCCGCATCGACCTGCCTTTTGAAGGTAAGAAGCATCACAACAGCGACGGTTTTGCCAGCTTCATGCTGCGCACGCACGCCAAGTACGCACCCATCGCGCAAGAGCTGGTGCGCATCTATGAAACGCCCAAACCTTCAACGCAAAAGTCAACGCATGCGTCAACGAAAGCGGCGATGGAACCGGCGATGAAAGCGCCAACATGAGCTCGCCCAAGAGCCTCCTGGGCAATGAACAGATGACATTAGACGAAGCCTGCCACAAGCTGATTTCAGCCGGTCGCATCCTGGACCACGCAGGGCAGGGCGACCTGACACGCGGCCATGTCTCCATCCGCTCGCCGCTGGACGCGGGGCTCTTCATCATGAAGCCGCACAGCCACGGGCTGGATGAGATCACCCTTGACAACATCGTGACCTGCAACCTGGCGGGCGACAAAGTAGCGGGCAGCGCGCGCAGGCACAGCGAGGTGTTCATCCATTGCGAGATCTACAAGCTGCGCCCTGATGTGAACAGCGTGATCCACGTGCACCCGACCCACGCCGTGGCTTTTTCTGCCACCGGCCAGGCACTGCTGCCCATCAGCCAACCCGCAGCGGCTTTTCTGGACGGGTTGCCGACCTTCACCGACACCATCGATCTCATCCGCAGCCCTGCCATGGGCGAGGGCGTGGCGCGCGCGCTGGGGCTGCATAAAGCAGTGCTGATGCGCAACCACGGTGTGGCCGTGGTGGGCGCTTGTGTTGAAGAAGCCACCGTGTTGGCGCTGATGCTCGAAAACGCCTGCCAGATTCAACTGCTGGCCATGGCAGCGGGTGGGGTGGGTGAGCAGTTTGATGCGACCGCAGTGGCGCGTCTACACCGTGACATTACGCGGCCGGAGCAGTACACGATCAACTTTGATTACCTGGCGCGGCGCGCCTCCAAGGCGAGGGGTTCATGA
>JAYVRO010000590.1:0-9711 GCA_043776165.1 Rubrivivax sp.
CATCAACAGCGGCCGCGTTGCTTTTACCGTGGTGGTTACCAATCGAGGTGACCGACCCATCCAGGTTGGTTCGCACTATCACTTTGCCGAGACCAATCCGGCGCTGGCCTTTGACCGCGCTGGCGCACGCGGCAAACGCTTGAACATTGCTTCAGGCACGGCAGTGCGCTTCGAACCCGGGCAGCAACGCACGGTGGAACTGGTGGACTACGCTGGCGCGCGTGTCGTTTACGGTTTTCGCGGCGACATCCAAGGGGCCCTGTGATGGCAAACATTGCCCGGCGCGCTTACGCCGAAATGTTCGGCCCGACGGTGGGCGACCGCGTTCGTTTGGCCGACACCGAGCTCCTCATCGAAGTGGAACAAGACTTCACCTTGCGCGCCGGGGGCTATGGTGAGGAAGTCAAGTTTGGCGGTGGCAAAACTATCCGCGACGGCATGGGCCAAAGCCAACGCATCAGCGGGCCGGGCGCGATGGACGCCATGGACTGCGTCATCACCAACGCGCTCGTCGTTGACTACAGCGGCATCTTCAAGGCCGACATCGGCCTGCGTGGCCAGCGCATCGCGGCGATTGGCAAAGCAGGCAATCCCGATGTGCAGCCAGGGGTCGACATCGTCATTGGGCCGGGCACGGAAATCATCGCGGCTGAAGGACTGATCGTTACCGCCGGTGGCATCGACAGCCACATCCATTTCATCTGCCCCCAGCAGATTGAAGAAGCGCTGATGTCGGGCGTGACCACCATGCTCGGCGGCGGCACGGGCCCCGCCACGGGCACCTTTGCCACCACCTGCACGCCGGGGCCTGAGAACCTGCGGCGCATGTTGATGGCGGCTGACGCCTTCCCCATGAACCTGGGTTTTTTGGGCAAAGGCAACGCCAGCCAACCTGAAGCGTTGACCCAGCAAGTGCAGGCAGGTGCCATTGGTTTGAAGTTGCATGAAGACTGGGGCACGACGCCAGCAGCCATCGACTGCTGCCTGAGCGTGGCCGAGGCGCATGACGTGCAAGTGTCGATCCACAGCGACACGCTCAATGAGGCGGGTTTTGTCGAAGACACCATCGCCGCCACCAAGGGCCGCGGCCTCTGCGCCTTCCACACCGAAGGCGCCGGTGGTGGCCATGCGCCCGATATCCTGCGGGTGGTGGGTGAGGCCAACTTTTTGCCCAGCTCGACCAACCCCACGATGCCCTACACCGTCAACACAGTGGATGAACATCTCGACATGTTGATGGTGTGTCACCACCTGGATGCCGGCATTGCTGAAGACCTGGCTTTTGCCGAGAGCCGCATTCGCCGTGAAACCATTGCCGCTGAAGACGTGCTGCACGACCTGGGCGCCATCAGCATGATGAGCAGCGACAGTCAGGCCATGGGCCGCGTTGGCGAGGTCATCATCCGCACGTGGCAGACAGCACACAAGATGAAAGTGCAGCGCGGTGCTTTGACTGGTGACAGTTCACGCAGCGACAACCAACGCGTCAAGCGCTACATCGCCAAATACACCATCAATCCGGCCATCGCCAATGGCATCAGCCATGAAGTGGGCAGCGTGGCGGTGGGGCAATGGGCCGACCTGGTGCTGTGGAAACCTGCGTTTTTCGGCGTCAAACCCAGCTTGATATTGAAGGGTGGTTTCATTGCAGCCGCCGCCATGGGCGACCCGAACGCCAGCATTCCCACGCCGCAGCCCGTGCACTATCGGCCGATGTTTGGCGCCTTTGGCGGGGCTATGACACATGGATCGTTAACCTTTGTCAGCCAGGCGTCGATGGTCAATGGTGCGGCCGAGAGTTATGGCTTGCACAAAAAATTGTCGGTTGTGAAGGCGTGCCGCACTGTGACTAAGCGCGACATGGTGCACAACGCCTATTTGCCGCGCATGGAGATTGACGCGCAAACCTACAGCGTGCATGCCGACGGCGTGCTGCTGACTTGCGAAGCCGCCACGGTGTTGCCCATGGCACAGCGTTACTTCTTGTTTTAACAGTTGAAATGACCCAATACAACCTGCTCATGGCCCCATGCTGACCATCAACAAAATCATTCCCCAAGCGCGCGGCTTGGCTGCGGTGCTGGTCAAGCGCGCCAGCATCGTGACGCTGGACTGGGATCTGCGTTGCAAAAGCCGCTTTGACACCACCGACAGCGCTGGTCGCGCATTGGCGGTCTTCTTGCCGCGTGGCACGGTGGTGCGCGGCGGTGACGTGTTGGTGGCCGAAGACGGCAGCTTCATTGCTGTCAAAGCGGCACTGCAGCCCGTGCTGGTGGTGCGCCATTGCAGCGACCATGGCACACACTTCGATTTGCTGCGCGCTGCCTATCATTTGGGCAACCGGCATGTGGCGTTGGAGTTGCAGCCCGACCACTTGAAGCTGGAGCCCGACCATGTGCTTGCACAGATGCTGCGCCAGCGCCATCTGATCGTGACGGAAGAAGTGGTGGCATTCGAGCCCGAAGGTGGTGCTTATGCGGCGCCCGCGCAGGGTGGCCACGACCATGTTGCGCACGATCATGGCCACAAGCACGCCGATCATGGGCATGACAAGGGCCACCATGACCACCACGAGCACGAGCACGACCACGAGCACAAGCATTGACTTCGAGCCTGTCATTGGCGCTTGGCGCCACCAGTCTGCTCAGCTTGATGAGGTTGGCCTCGCCAGCATTGCCCGTTGGCGGCTACAGCTACTCGGAAGGTTTTGAAGCGGCTGTGGACAGTGGCCTTGTGCGCGACGAAGTCACGGCGCGCCAATGGCTGCTTGACCAGGCGGCACTTTGCTTGGCGCGGTCAGAACTGCCGCTGGTAGCCGCTGCGTGGCGTGCCTGGAGAGATTGGGGCGATCGGGGCGATGTTGACGCCGCGCCTATCCAGCGTCTCAACGCCTGGGTACTGACGACCCGTGAGAGTGCGGAGTTTCGTCAGCAAACATTGCAAATGGGCCGCTCCTTGGCTGCATGGTTGCAGCAACAACATGCCACCGAGCCCCGTCTGTTGGCGTTATTGGCCTTGTCACCGGCGCCGACCTGGCCCGTTGCCTTTGCCCTGGCCAGCGTGCTGGTTAGCGCCCCATTGAATGAATCCTTGTTGACCTTTGCTTTCAGCTGGGCCGAGAACATGGTTCAAGCGGCTGTGAAGAGCGTGCCACTGGGGCAAAGTTCAGGCCAACGCCTATTGGGCGCGCTGGTGGCTGAGTTGCCTTCGCAAGTGCTTGCCGCTATTGCCATGCGCGACGAGCAACGCCAGTGTTTTTCGCCCGGCTTGGCCATTTTGTCGGCACAGCACGAGGCGCAGTACTCGCGCCTTTTTCGTTCCTGACGTGACAGGTTTTTGAGAGACAAGGTTCGGCATGAGCACCAACACCTCCCCCCTGCACAACATCAAGAACCGCAGCCGCAAACTGCCTCCGCTGCGCGTGGGCGTGGGCGGCCCGGTCGGGTCGGGCAAAACCACCTTGGTGGAAATGCTGTGCAAGGCCATGCGCGAGCGCTGGGACCTGGTTGTCGTGACAAATGACATCTACACCAAGGAAGACCAGCGCTTGCTCACCGTGTCAGGCGCGTTGCCTGCCGAGCGCATCATGGGTGTCGAAACAGGTGGCTGTCCGCACACGGCGATACGTGAAGACGCCTCGATCAACCTCGAAGCGGTGGACCGCATGCTCGAGCGTTTTCCCAACGCCGACATTGTGTTCATCGAGAGCGGTGGCGACAACCTCGCCGCCACGTTCAGCCCCGAACTCAGCGACCTCACGATCTACGTCATTGACGTGGCAGCGGGCGAAAAAATTCCGCGCAAAGGGGGGCCCGGTATCACCAAGAGCGAGCTTTTTGTCATCAACAAGATTGACTTGGCGCCCTACGTTGGCGCTGACCTGCAAGTGATGCAGGACGACACCCGGCGCATGCGCGCGGGCAAACCCTTCGTGTTGTGTAACCTCAAAATACAACAGGGCGTGGCCGAGGTCGTGCGCTTCATTGAAGAGCGCGGTTTGTTACTGGTGGCCTGATCCGCGCCATGCTGATCTGCACCATGGCTTGGCAGGCTGATTTGCATATCGCCTACGCGTGCACAGTGGGCGCAGACGGTACAAACCCAGGTCACCCGGCGTGCACCCGCGCGCACGCCAGGCACAGCGGCCCCTACCGTGTGCTTAAAGCGCTGTACCCCGAAGGCCCCACGGTGTGCCACCACACCTTGCTGCACCCACCTTCAGGCCTGGTTGGCGGCGACACGCTGAATTTGACGCTGGAGGTCGGTGAAGGCGCACATGCGTTGTTGACAACGCCCGGCGCCAGCCGCTTTTATCGCAGCACGGGTGCACTCGCCGAGCAACGCGTGGTGGCGCGGGTGGCTGCAGGCGCCAAGTTGGAGTGGTTGCCGCAAGAAAACATTGTGGGCAGTGGCGCGCTGGCCCTCAATGCCCAACGTTTCGAGTTAGCCGAAGACGCGCAAATGATGGGTTGGGACTTGCTGGCCCTGGGTTTGGCCGAGTCAGGTGCGCCGTTTGTGGCGGGCCGCTACACGCAACACCTGGAACTGCCTGGTTTGTGGCTTGAGCACGGTGTGGTGGACGCCGCGGATACGCTCTTGCTGAGTTCTCCATTGGGCTTGGCGGGCCAACACGCCCTGGCCACGCTGTGGTGGGCTGGTGGTTCGCCCATTAGCGACGCCACCGCAGCGGTCTTGGTGGACGCGGCCCGTGCCGTCATGGCCACACAGGCGCAGCACGAAGCGATGCAAATCGCCCAGGTGTCCGCCGGAGTGACCCGAGTCAGTCCCCACGTTGTTGTGTTGCGCGCCCTGGGCAGGCAAGTGGAACCACTGCGTCGATTGCTCAATGCCGTGCGTCGGCAATGGCGCGTGGCCTTGTGGAATTTGGACGCGCCCGACCCGCGGGTGTGGTCGACCTGAAGCCCACGCGGCCAGGGCTACAGACCGAGCACCTTGATCATTTCCTTGCCCGAACGCTTGCGTTTGTCGTGACGTGCCGCGTTGACCATCAGCAGCATGCGAGCGTTGACGGGCGCGTTCAATCCAGCCTTGGCAGCCAGGCGTACAACCTCGCCGCACAGCGCATCGATTTCAGTGGTGCGGCCAAGCGCCATGTCGTCGGCCATGCTGGACCGTGCGCGCTCATCGATGCGCAAGCTGCTGGCTGCAACCAGTCGGAAAAGCCAGGTCGGCAGCTCCAGCACATGGGGCATCAGACGCAAAGGCACTCGCATGACACTGATGGGACGGATGCCGCACACGCGCAAAACACCAAGTGCTTCGCGTTGCAAGGCCGCCGTCACACTGCGCATCTCTTGGTTCAGCAATTGCTCTTTGAGCGGCAAACCGCTCAGGGCGTTCACGGGGTTGTTCAGATTGAGAAGCAACTTGCCCCACTGCCTGCGCTGCATGTCAGCGTGCAAGTGCAACGGCAAACCGGCTCGCGCGAAGTGGCCTTGCCATTCCCGCAAACCTGGGTGGTCTTGTGCCGAGATTTCACCGCTGGTGGCGCGGTGGTAGTGGCCTGGCGCCATCTCAACCACATTGAAGGGCACGAGTCCGGCCAGCACTTGCAGTGACGGCGCATGGGCCGCCGCCACGTTGGCATTGCCCACGCCGTTTTGCAGCGACAACACCAAGGTGCCTGGAGGCACGTTCGCTTCAAGCTGTGCCGCGGCTTGCGCCGTGGCGCCGGACTTCACGCACAGCAGCACGAGTGCGGGCTCCATTGGACGCATGGCGGCGAACAGTTCCAGGGCTCCCGGTGTCAATTTGGCTTTGGGCGCGTCGATGGCGCTGAGCGTGAGGCCCTGGGCAGCCAAAGCGCCCAATACGCGGGGCCTGCCGACGAAACTCACAGCCAACCCGGCGTTGGCCAACAAGCCACCGACATAACAACCAATGGCACCGGCCCCCATCACGAGCACGGGGCCGGGCACGATCATGGTGCGATCAAATTCTCTTGGGGCGATTGCCATCAAGCAGGATGCGCGAGGTTGCGCATCACAGTCGGACCCGCTTGGCGCTCAATCTCGGTCATCAACGCGGAGAAAGCACCCAAAGGCGCCAAGACTTCCAAGACCACAAACATCGGCGCAACGGCCAAGCCCACGACGTCGTCAACAAAGGCAGGCTTGCGCCCCTCGTAGTAATGGCCAATGAACTGGATGACCCAGCCCAAAACAAAACCGCCCACGCCCCAGGCCAGCCACAACGCCGTGCTGCCGCCCGATACGCCATGGGCCAAGTGCATCAGCACGCCGACGACCATGACGGTGACCAGGTTCAGCGCCAAAGCGCCCCGCGTCAGACTCCACAACATGAAAACCGCGAAGACCAGCCACGCGGGCGTGAAGGCCATGAAGCCGATGTCCCATTGGGGCCGCGCCAACAAGACGCCCACGGCGAAAACGATCATCGGCACGCCGATCACGTGCGTGGCGATGTTGCGTTTGTCACGGTGGTAGCTAGCGTACTGGGTGAGCAAGGCAATGGCGGGGCGCAAGGCATTGACCATGATGTTTTGACTGCGTAGTGGGACGGTCTGCTTCGCGCAATGCTACCCCTTGTGGTCGTATTGGCGCATGCGTAAAACGCCAAGTAAGGGCGGAGTCTTCGCTGGTTTTTTTGCTGACGACCACCTCCTAGAATCGCCCACTGAACTGGAGCCCGCATGACGATCAAGAGCGATAAGTGGATACGCCGCATGGCACATGAGCAAGGCATGATCGAGCCCTTCGAGCCGGGGCAAGTTCGTCAAAACGCTGATGGTCAGCGCATCGTGAGTTACGGCACCAGCAGCTACGGTTACGACATCCGCTGCGCCCCTGAATTCAAGGTCTTCACCAACATCTACAGCACGGTGGTGGATCCGAAAAACTTCGACGAACGCAGCTTTGTCGACATCAACGCTGACGTGTGTGTCATTCCGCCCAACAGCTTTGCTTTGGCGCGCACACTGGAATACTTTCGCATCCCGCGCAATGTCCTCACTATTTGCCTGGGCAAGAGCACTTACGCGCGCTGCGGCATCATCGTCAACGTCACACCTCTAGAGCCCGAATGGGAAGGTTATGTGACGCTTGAGTTCAGCAACACTACACCACTGCCGGCCAAGATTTACGCTGGTGAGGGCTGTGCCCAGGTGCTGTTTTTTGAGAGTGACGAGGTCTGTGAGACGAGCTACAAAGACCGCGGCGGCAAGTACCAAGGCCAGCGTGGGGTCACTCTGCCCAAAACCTGAAACCACGGCGAACCCTGAGGCAGAAAGCGAGACACAGCATGAAGTGGGAAGGCGAACGCCAAAGTGAAAACGTTGAAGACCGTCGCGGCGCGGAGGGCGGCGGCAGCGGTGGTCCACGCCTGGGCCTGGGCGGGCGAGGCGTGGGCGTGGGCACCATCGTGGTGGCGCTATTGGCGGGGTGGATCTTTGGCATCAACCCGATGACGGTGCTGGGCTTGCTCTCGGGCGACCCGGGTGCAACGATCAGCCAGCAGCAAGTACCGGCGCACAAACCGCCTGCGCAAGACAAACAGGCCGCATTCATTGCCACCGTGTTGGCTGACACCGAGGACGTTTGGAGCGCTGTGATGAGCGCCTCCGGGGCGCGCTATGAGGCGCCCAAGCTTGTGCTCTTCACGGGTCGCACGCCCACATCTTGCGGCGGCGGCGATGCGGCCATGGGCCCTTTTTATTGTCCAGGTGACCGCAAGGTTTACATCGATCTGGCGTTTTTCGAAACCTTGCGTGCGCGGCTCGGCGCGCCGGGTGACTTTGCCCAGGCCTATGTCGTGGCCCATGAGGTCGGCCACCATGTGCAGCAGTTGATGGGTGTGACGGACAAGGTTGATGCCATGCGAGGCCGTGCGACGCCGGCGCAAATGAACGCGGTGTCGGTGCGGGTTGAACTGCAAGCCGATTGTTTGGCAGGCGTGTGGACACACCATTCGCAAAAAGGCAAAGGCTGGTTGGAGCAGGGTGACATCGAAGAGGCGTTGAATGCGGCCTCGCAAATTGGCGACGACACCCTGCAGCGGCGCTCCCAAGGCACAGTGGTCCCCGAGAGCTTTACGCATGGCAGCAGCGAGCAGCGCAAGCGCTGGTTTCAGCGCGGCCAGCAAAGTGGCCAAGTCGCACAGTGCAATACCTTTGAGGCGCGCGCGCTGTAGCGGGCGGCGCAGCACGCTGACTTGCCTGTCTTCAGCTGCTGGTGACAGGCACGCGACGTGATGCCTCTGAACGCGCCGAACCGCTGGCAATGGGGTGCATGGCAGCCAAGGTCGTTACGCGCTTGAGTAGCTCGCGGTCGTTCCAAGGCTTCTTGTAGATGCCGTAGAGGCCCTCAACGGCATGGACGCGGGCCTGCATGTCATCGTGCCCAGTGATGGCAATGATGGGCAAGTCTTCGGTCTCCATGGCGCCTGTGATCGCGGCGATCAAGCCAAAGCCATCCAGGCGTGGCATTTCCAAGTCGGTGACAACCACGTTCACCCTGCATTGGGCCAGCACCTCCAGCGCGTGCACGCCATCGTTGGCGACTTGCACCACGAATTGGGCTGATTCGAAGAGTCTGCGCAGTTTGGCGCGCGCCACCGCCGAGTCGTCAACCACCAAAACAGCGGGTGGCACCATTGGTATGGCGGGCGCCGAGCCGACAGTGTGGGGTTTGGCTGCGGGCTTCTTGCTGGCGGACAAGTCGATGCGCGGGGCCCCCGCATGATCGCCGTGGCGCCAGACGATGAGCAGGACCAGCAAGGCCAAAGGCACAGCCAGCGCAAAGGGCAGTAAATGGACGCTGAGGATGTCTAGAAATGAGGCGGTCATGGTCGTTTTTCCTGGACCTGCGCCACGCACGGCGGTCGGCACGAGTCTATGACCAGGATGAACTGGCGGGCGGAAGAGAAGCCACTGATTTCCCCGCCCTGCGCTCGCTTTGCCCCGCCGCATGTGGGGCTATTGTTGCCGACCTGAAACCACGGAGTTCGGGCACATGCCAATACCGGCGCGGCCCCGGCTGTGTTGTCATCGCAGAAATCAACCTATGCACTTGCAACGATGAATTCAGGCGCCGATGCTTTGCTCTCCGATGAATTGCTTCAGGCCATGTCCGAACGTGGTGGCAAAAAGCACTTTCCCATGCACGCTGTGTTAGTCAACGAAGATGACATCAGCGACTCCATTTTTGTCGTCTTGAGCGGCCGTGTGAAGGTCTACGGCGCGTCCAGCGATGGTCGCGAGGTCGTCTACAACACGCTTGGCCCCGGCGAATACTTTGGTGAGATGTCGCTCGACGGCGGGTCTCGATCAGCTTCTGTGATGACGATGGAGCCCACGACTTGTGTCGTTTTGCCGGGCAACCAGGTGCGCGACTTTTTGGCCACACATCCCGAATTCGCGCTGCATCTGGAGCGCAAGCTCATTGCCTTGGTCCGCCGATCAACCGAAAAAGTCAAGAGCTTGGCGCTGGACGATGTTTACAGCCGCGTTGCGCGCTTGTTGAACGACATGGCCGTGGAGGTGAACGGCCAACGCATCGTGCCCGACCGCATGACACAGCAAGACATCGCCGAGCGCGTCGGGGCCTCGCGCGAGATGGTCAGCCGGATCTTCAAACAGCTCACCCAGGGTGGGTATGTCGCCTTGCAGGGGCGACAAATCGTCTTGCTGCGCAAACTGCCAGCTGGGTGGTGATGCAAACAGCGGGTGGCGTG
>JAYVRO010000591.1:0-9698 GCA_043776165.1 Rubrivivax sp.
CAGCGCCAGCAACAAGGCCTGGTGCGGCTTTGAGCCCGGCTTCAAGGCCGCGCCCACCAGCGTGCTGGTGTCGAACACCACGCGCCAGAGCAGCTTCAAAACGACCCCTTTGGGGAACCGCAATGGCAACGGCGGCAGTGCTTGCGTCCCGCGCTCATCGCAGTTGGTGCACCAGCTGGTTGACCTGCTCGTCGCTCAGCGCTGCGGCCGCCGGTGTGGTGTGCGCCGCAGCCTGGGTGCTCCAGGCCTCTAGCGCCGCCACAGCGAGGCTGCGGCGCGCGCGCACGTTCATCAAGTCGTCCATGTCCTGGGGCGAGACGATGAACGCGGCCGGGCGGCCATGGCGGGTCACGGTGACCGGCTCACGCTGCGCCATGTCCAACAGCTTGCCGAAGCCGTTCTGGGCCTCGACGGAAGTGACTGAGATCATGCGGATTCCTCAACAAATGGCTGACATGGTCATTCTAGCTAGTATGGCTATTTTTGCCTTCAGTCTGCCCGGGAAGACGAGGCCATCAAGGCCTGCACCAACGCGTCCACGCGAATGGGTTTGGTCACGTAGTCGTCCATGCCCGCGGCGATGCACTCTTCGCGGTCACCTTGCATGGCGTTGGCCGTCATGGCCACGATGCGCGGGCGGTCGGTGGCTTGCGGCCAACGTTTGACAATAGTACGACTGGCCTCCAGCCCATCCATCTCGGGCATCTGCACATCCATCAGCACCACGTCGTAGGGCTGGCGCTCCACACATTCCAGCGCTTCGATGCCATTGGCCGCCAAGTCAGCGCGGTAGCCCATCTGGCTGAGCAAACGCATGGCCAGTTTCTGGTTCACCACGTTGTCTTCGGCCAGCAAGATGCGCAGCGGGTGGCGTGTGGCCATCTCCTTGTCCATCACCGGCTTGGCCGGTGCTGCGGGTCTGGGCGTGTGCTCTTGCGCCAGCAGCGTCATCAAGGTATCGAACAGCGTGCTCTGGCGCAGCGGTTTGGCCAAGGTGGCCTTGAACAAGCCCGCAGCTTCGGCCTGGGCCTCACGTCGGCCGAGCGAGGTAAATAGCACCATCGGCAAGGCCGGGTCGATGGCGCGCACCTGCGCGGCCAGCGCCGCGCCGTCCATGTCGGGCATGTGCATGTCGATGATGGCCAAGTCAAACTTCTCACCCGCACGCAGCCATTCAAGGGCCTGGCTGGGCCGCTCGGCGTCCTTGGGCAGCAGCCCCCAGCGGCCGCATTGCAGCGTCAAGATCTTGCGATTGGTGGCGTTGTCGTCAACGATGAGCAAGCGCTTGCCGGCCAGCGCAGGCTGCTCGCCGATGAAGCTGCGCCGGGCGCTTTGGAGCAACTGGGCACGCTGCGCACTGATCGTGAAGTGAAAGGTCGATCCCGTGCCCGGCCCCGCGCTCTGGACCCACATCGTGCCGCCCATCAGTTCGGCCAGTTTCTTGCTGATGGCCAGGCCCAAGCCCGTGCCACCGTACTTGCGCGTGGTGGAACTGTCCGCTTGGCTGAAGCTTTGAAAGAGCTTGGCGATGCCCGCTTCGCTCAGGCCGATGCCGGTGTCGCGCACGGCAAAGTGCAGCAAGCTGCCGCCCTCGGTCTGCTCGTCGCCTTCAAGCTGAACCGTGACCACCACCTCGCCGCGCTCGGTGAATTTGACGGCGTTGCTGAACAGGTTCAAAAGCACCTGGCGCAACTTCGTCACGTCACCGTTGATGGCCGCGGGCACCTCTTTCCCGCCTTCACTCATGTAGACATACGCGATGTCGAGTTTCTTCTCGGCAGCGCGCCCGGCAATCAGGTCCAGCGCCGATTCGACGCAGTCGCGCAAGTCAAAAGGCTGCGCCTCCACATCCATGCGCCCGGCCTCGATCTTCGAAAAATCCAGAATGTCGTTGATGATGCTCAGCAGCGAATCACCCGAGTCACGAATCGTTGACGCGAAGTCGCGCTGCTCGTCGTTCAGCGGTGTATCGAGCAACAAGCCGCTCATGCCGATGACGGCATTCATCGGCGTGCGGATCTCGTGGCTCATGGTGGCCAGGAAAGCGCTCTTGGCCTCGTTGGCGGCTTCGGCAGCGGTGCGCGCCGCTTGCGCTTCGTTGAACAGCCGCGCGTTCTGGATGGCAATGACGGCCTGGTCGGCGAAGGTGCGCAGCAGCGCGGCTTCTTTCTCTGAATAGGCATTCAGCCGCTTGCTGCCGATATACAGCGCGCCGATGCCCTTGTCTTGCCAGATCAGCGGCGCGGTCATGTATGAGCGCGCACCCTGCTCATACGCCGAACGGATGGCCGGGTAGCGTTCCACTTCGGCACCCATGTCCGGCAGATACACCACGCGCTTCTCGCGCACGGCCAAGCCGGTGAGCGTGGCCTCCAGCGCCAGCGGGCCCAGCTCGGACATCGCTGCACTGTGGGGGCCACGGTCCACCGCCAGCTTCACCCGGCCGTGTTCATCCAGCAGGTCGATGCCGAAGCTATCGGCACCAAACAGCCGCGCGCAACTGTCGAGAATTTTGTCAAACACCGGCGCCGTGTCGGCCACCGAGTTGCTGATGACCCGCAGCACCTCGGCGCTGGCGGTCTGCTGTTCCAACGCCTCCTTCGTCTCGTTGAACAGCCGCGCGTTCTGGATGGCGATGACGGCCTGGTTGGCGAAGGTCTCGAGCAGGCTGCATTCCTTCTCGGTGAAGGGCCGCATGTCCATGCGCGCCACGTTGATCGCGCCAATGCCCCGGCCCTCCCACATCATGGGTGCCTGGGCCAGCGCGTAGTTGATCCCCAAGCCTTGCGCCAACTTGCGCAGCCCCGGGGGTACGCCTGGCCCATGCAGCACATCGGCATGGGCCACCACATGGCCGCGCGCGATGGCCTGCTGGGTTGCCGAGCCTTCCAACGGGATCGGGAACCCGGCCTCGATCTGCTTCTGGAACTTGCCGCGGTTGGCCGCCAGCGTGACGCTGGGTGTGCCGCCCAGCTCTTCGATCACGAAGACGCCCATCACGTCGGCGTCGAACAGCGTCTCGGCGCTGACCAGAATGCGCTCGAACACCGGCCGCGGGTCGGCCATCGAGCCGCTGATGACCTGCAGCACATTGGCGCTGGCGGTCTGCTGTTCCAGCGCTTCCTGCGTCTCGTTGAACAGCCGGGTGTTCTGAATCGCGATCACCGCCTGGTCGGCGAAGGTCTGCAACTGCGCGATGACGCGCTCCGGGAACGGCCCGGGTTCCTTGCGGGTCACGCTGACCAGGCCCATGCAGGCCCCGTCCCGCAGCATCGGAACGACGACGGTCGACCGATAGCCGCGCACCCGCGCGATCTCGCGCCAGGCCGCGTCGAGCAGCGGGTGGGTGTCCGTGTCGGAGACGACAAGCGGCTGAAGCGTCATGGCCGGGCTGGCCAGGTAGTTGTCGCGCACCACGAACTGCCCGTGCGCGAGCAGCGTGTCATCGGCCTGCGTGCGCGTGCGCGCCAGCAAGGTGCCCCGTCCGTCCTCGATCTGCCAGAGCGTCGCCGTCAGGCCACCAGCAAGCTCGCGGGCACTGTGCACGATGGTCTCCAGCACCGGCTGCACATCGCCTCGGGCCTGCGCGATCGTCGCAAGGATCGCGGCCGTAGCGGTCTGCCGTTCCAGCGCTTCCTTGGTCTCGTTGAACAGCCGCGCGTTTTCAATCGCGATCACCGCCTGATCGGCGAAGGTCTGCAGCAGTTGCACCTGGATTGGCGCAAAGGGCCCCGGCTCCTTGCGCGTGACGCTGATCATCCCGATGGCTGACTGGTCGCGCACCAGCGGGCAGAAGAACATGCTGCGAAAGCCACGCAGGCGCGCGAGATCGCGCAGCCGCTCGGAAACGCTCAGCGCATCCTCGGTATCGGGGATGAGGATCGATTCGCCCCTGCGAACGGCGGCCCCGAGCGGGAAGTCGACCAGCGGCCTCGGGAAATTTGCGCGCACCGCCGCGTCGCCGTCGGGGTTGGTCGACGTGAACGCCACCAGATGCAGCGTGTCATCGAAGATGCGCGCCACGACGGTCGAGTGGCCGCCGAGCAGGCGATTGGAGCTCTTGGCGATGGCATCGAACACGGGCTGCACGTCCGACGGCGAACTGGCGATGACCTTCAAGATCTCGGCCGTGGCCGTCTGCCGCTCCAGCGCCTCGTGGGTCTCCTTGAACAGGCGCGCGTTCTGGATGGCGATGACGGACTGATCGGCAAAAGTCTTGAGCAGCGCAATCTCTTTGTCGCTGAACCTTCCGGCCACGGCTCGGCCGACAAAGATCGCGCCAATCGCCCGTTCTTTCCAGAACATCGGTGCGAAGAGCAAGGCGCGGGTGCCAGACGTGGCGACGTTGTTGCGCAGTGCGTCCGGTACGTCGGCGCCGCCTTCGACGTCGGGGAAGTGGACGACGCGCTGTTCCAGGATCGCAGCGCCCGAGCCCGAGGCGCTGGACAGCGGCAGGGGAAACATGCGGGCGAACTCGGTCAGGTTCGGGCCCTTGGACGCGGCCAGATGGACCAGCCCGTCTTCGCCCACCACGCACACGCCCATGCGGTACGCCGAAAACAGCTTCTCGCAGGCGTCCAATACCTGGGCGAACACCGGGGCAGCGTCACCCACCGAACTGCCGATCACACGCAACACTTCGGCCGAAGCGATCTGCTGCTCCAAGGCTTCCTTGGTCTCGTTGAACAACCGCACGTTCTCAATCGCGATGGCCGCCTGGTCAGCAAAGGTCTTCAGCAGATCGATTTGGCGTTGCGGTGTTTGACCGGGGTTGGCCCAAGCCACGACGATCACGCCCAAGCACCTGCCGTCTTTCAAAATGGGCGCGCCGAGCACGCGCCGCCAAGTGGCCGCATGCGCCGTGGTCGGGTCGTAGGCAGCGTCCGCGTGGGTGTCGACAATCGTCTGCACCAGCCCGGTCAGGATCACGCGGCCGTTGAGCATGGCGGGGTTGGGTGGCGCTGGGTAGAGGCGTCGCGCGTCCAGCAAGGCTTGCTCAGACCAACCCCGCGTGGCGACGATGTGAACCGCTTGCCCGTCATGCCGGTAAACGGCCGCAATGGTCGAGCCGCACAGGTGCATGGCGCTGTCCATGATGGCTTCAAAAACCGGCTCGACATGGGCAGGGGACTGACTGATGACCCGCAGCACCTCAGAGGTGGCCGTTTGCTGCTCAAGCGCTTGCTTGGTTTGATTGAACAGTCGCGTGTTCTCGAAGCGCATGCGAATGGACACGAGGAGCGTCTTTCGGATGCTGTGCGCAAAAACCAAAACAATGCCCGCAAGCAGTAGCACTGTGGGCGCGGCCAATTGCCCCAGCGTGTCATCGCTGGTCGCGGCACGCGTGGCAAAAGGCAGCACCGAGCTCAAGGAGAAGCCATACAGGCTGGGCAAATGGGTGGCGGCACCCATCGCGGCCGCAAAACAGCCGGCCATCAAGGTCACCATGAGCACCATCAGGCGCGTCGGCTCGGGCGTAAAAAATAGGGCGGCAGCCCAACCCCAGGCCAGGCCATAGGCGACGTGCAGCGCAAACTGCAACTGCCACGCCCGCCGATAGTTTCCTTCGCTCAGCAGTCGCTTTTGCCGAGGCAAGATCACAAAGAAGTACAAGGGCACCAGGAGCAAGATGCCACTCGCCCACCAGCCAAAACCAGCGACCGAACCCTGCTGGGCCAACGCGATGCCGAACGCCGACACAGTGATCACCAGCATGGTCAAGGCTTTGCGAACGTTGCCTTCCAACACCAGGAACTGTTCGTGCAGAACCTTCTCGCGCAATTCCTCAGGCGAATCGTGGCTCTCGAAAGCCGATGACTGATTGACGGTGTCCAACTTCAACCTCGGATCTGTGGGCGTGCAGCGCAAGACTGCTGCACAAAAACATGACTGACGGAACTCGATGTCTGAGGCAGGCCCGGAGTCGCGTCTTGCCAGCGTTCTTCAGTGGTGCGAAGCACGTTGCAGGGTAGCGCATCGTAGCCAGCACGTCAGCGACTCGACTCGGCGTCGCTTCGGCGTCGGTACAAATCCCGACACGAACGCTGCGCCGTGGTGGGTTAACGGCGACCGGGCGAATGCGAAGCGATGCCGCAAAATCGTGCCATCCTGCATTCGCAGTCAACCCCCAAAGCCAGTTTCGTGCCCGAAAACCATCCCCCCTCCATCGTCGTCATTGGCGGCGGCCACGCCGCTGCCGCCCTGTGTGCTGGTCTGGTCGACGCCGGTCAGGGTGCGCGTTTGCACCTCGTGTGCGAAGAAGCGCGTCTGCCTTATCAACGCCCCCCGCTGTCCAAGGCTTTCTTGAAGAACCCTGCAGAGACGCTGCAGTTCTTGCGTACCGAAGTCTGGTATCGCGACGCGGGCGTGACGGTGCATTTGGGTGACGCTGCTGTGGCCATCGACCGCAGCGCCCGACAAGTCACGCTGCGTTCAGGTGCGGTGCTGAACTACTGCCAACTCGTGCTGGCCACGGGCACACGTGCGCGGCACTTGCCCGGTCTTGAGGCGGCAGGCGGCGGCGCACTTGAGAACGTGGCGGCACTGCGCAGCGCCGACGACGCCGAACGACTGCGCGGTTTGCTCGCCCGCGCGCAGAACCTCACGGTGCTGGGCGGTGGTTTCATCGGCCTGGAAATTGCTGCCACAGCGCGCGCACTGGGCAAAAACGTGGCGGTGCTGGAAGCGGCGCCACGCTTGCTGGCGCGTTCGGTGTCGCCTGAACTGGCCGCGCATGCGCTGGACACGCACCGCGCAAGTGGCATCGACATCCGTCTGGGTGTGGCGGTGGGTGGTTTTGACATCGAGGGCAACCGACTGCTGGCTTTGCAGGTGGACGGCGAGCGCGTGTCGGTCGACGAAGTTGTGCGCGGTGTTGGCGCCGTGGCTGAACATCAACTGGCCAGCGCCGCGGGCCTGGAGTGCACCAACGGCGTGGTGGTGGACGCCCACATGCGCACGAGCGACGCCAATATCTTGGCCATCGGCGACTGCGTCAATTTCCCTGACGCCCGGTCGGGGCAACGTTTGAGATTAGAGTCGGTGCAAAACGCCAACGACCAAGGCCGCACGGCGGCAGCGACATTGCTCGGGCGCGACGAGCCTTACCGCGCTTTGCCCTGGTTTTGGTCTGAACAGGGTGCCATGCGCTTGCAGATGGCCGGGCTCATGCCAGCCAACGGCGAGCGTTACCGGCGCAGCAGCAGTAGCGCCAACAGCTTCTCCATCTTTCACTACGTGGGCAGCACCCTGATGTGTGTTGAAAGCGTTAACGCACCACTTGACCACATGGCCGCACGCAAGCTGCTTGAAGCTGGCAAGTACCCCATGCCCGCCGTGGTGTGCGACGGTGCCACGCTGTTGAAGTCGCTGCTGTGATGCGGCTCTTATAGCGCTGTGCGGTGTGGTTGGGTGCGGCCGCCACGCTGGTTCGCGCCCTGCCAAGGCCGGGCCCAAACGGCTAAGCCGCAGGTGCTACCAGTGCGCCCTGGATGCCGTGCCTCGCCAATGCCTGGGCCACAAAGCCGCTGGTTTTGGCGTGTTCCACAAAGCTGCGCAAAAACGCTTCTGCGCCTACGCCACGCCCAGCTTGTACGCCCATGGCTTGTTCGATGACCATGAAGCGGCCGGGCAACAAGCGCAGCTTGTGCTGGCTTTGCAGGCGTTGCACATCGGCTTGTAGTTGTTGCTTCACGCCTGCGGCCACGTCGGCGCCGTCGGCCAAAAAGCTGTCCACCACGGTGGGTGAGGTGCGTGCATGCATCAGGGTGGCCGCCTTGAGCGCGCGGCTCAGGTACAGGTCGTAAGCGCTGCCCTTGCCCGCCATGATGCGTGTGCCTGCGCTGTCGACCTGGGCGTTGTCAGTGAAGCGCGACTCGTTGCGCACCACGTAGGCGCCTTCGATGTGCACATAGGCTGCGCTGAAGGCCACGCCGTCGCTGCGCAGCGGGTCGATGGCAAAAAAGCCGATGTCGGCCTGGCCCGCTCTCACGAGTTCTACCGAACGTGATGCGGTGTCTGAAATCATCAGCTCGGCTGTCACGCCCAGCCGCGCGACGAGCGCGTGGGCCAAGTCAATCGACACGCCGCTCACCTCATTTGTTAGCTTGTTGCGATTGGCCAGAATCGGGTTGCCCAGGTTGATGCTGGCGCGAAGGCGGCCCGTGGGCGCCATGGCCTTGACCACTTCGGCGCTCGGCGCAGACGGTTGACTTGGCGCTGTGCCGCAGCCAGTGAGCGGCATCACGCTGTGCAGCGCGGCGCCAGCGGCAAGCCGGTTGAAAACTTGGCGACGGGTCATCATTGTTTTGCCTTAGTTAACGTTTGAAATGTGTTGAGTGATGACACGATCACAGCCACGCCGGAATCGTTTCGCCCGCCAACCACGCCTTGCCGCGTGCGTAAAGCCGCTCTACTTCTGACCCCACCAACTGCGGCATGTCCATCTTCACCTGGTATCCGATCAAGGTTTGAATGTAGGCAAGGTGGCGGTAGCCCTTGGGATAGGTGGCCAGCCGCTCGGCGTCAAGCACCAGGGTGGCGGCGGGGTCGATGGGGTCGATGCGATCTTTCTCGTAAATGGGTTGGCGCAAGACCAAGCCCCAGCGGCCATCGCGCTTTTCCAAGAAGTCAAAAAAGCGCCCTGTGCACACCACATCACAGGCCACGCCGTGCACCTCACCGCGCTGTGAGATGGTCATCTTGGTTTGCGCCACGGCGCGCTGGCCGTTCACGTCGACGGTGCTTCCGCCCAAGGAGTGCAGGATGCTCACGCCCCGGGCCCAGCCTTCTTGTGTGACGCGGATGAACTCTGCCGCCGGGCCCTGGAACCAGGTGGCCATCATCACGCCGTCGTCGTGCCACACGCTGGCAAACCGCGCCCAGTCGCCAGCGTCGCGCCACAGTGCCCAGTTCTCGATCAGTTCGCGAATGCGCTGGCGCTCCAGCAGGGCTTCTTGGTCAGCGCTCATGGTGATGGGGCACGATGTCGTCATGTCGTCATGTCAACGGTTATCAATCGAGCTTGACTTTGCCCGACGCAATGGTGCGGCCCCAAGCCGCCATGTCGCGCTGCACGGTGGCGGCAAAGGCTTCACCTGATTGCGCTGTGACCTGCAATCCCATGCCTTCGATGCGCGCCACGACGTCGGGCATTTGCATGATGCGCACAAGCTCCGCAGACGTTTTTGCCACCACGTCGCGCGGCGTGCCTGCGGGCAAGAAAAACGCGAACCAGCCGTAGGGCTCAAAGTCTTTGAAGCCCAGCTCGGTGAAAGTGGGCGCCTCGGGCACCAGTCTCAAGCGTTTTTCGCCCGTGATGGCCAGCACCCTGAATTTGCCCGAGGCCAACTGCGCGCGGGCGTTGCCGATGTCCAAGAAGGCAGCGTCCAGTTGTCCTCCCAACAAGTCGTTCATCTGCGGTGCGCCGCCTTTGTAGGGCACGTGGATCACGTCGATGCCGGCCTGCGTCTTGAGCATCTCGCCGTGAATGTGCGACGAGGTGCCCGTGCCGTAAGTGCCGTAGCTCAGCTTGCCCGGCTGGGCCTTGGCCAGCGCTATGAACTCAGACACTGTGTTGGCGGGCACCTTGTTGGCCACGACAAAGAGGTCGGCCGACAAAGCCACTTGCGTGACGGGGATCAGGTCTTTGCTCACCTCATACGGTAACTTGGGTTGCAAGTGCGGCAGTTGCACCAAGG
>JAYVRO010000592.1:0-9641 GCA_043776165.1 Rubrivivax sp.
CGTTCAATGGCCGCTGCTGGCGTGCCCGTGGGCGCCACCACGGCAAACCAGCCGACCATGTCGAACCCGGTTAACTTTTCAGATGACTTTTCAGACAAGGCCGGCACGTTTTCCCAGCCCGCTACACGCTGCGCCGCTGTGGTGGCCAGCACGCGCAGCTTTCCTTGGCGTGCCAGCGCTGCGGTGCTGGCCAGGTCAGCCACCATGGCATGCACATGCCCGCCCATGAGGTCTTGCACGCCGACGCCCACGTTGGCATAGGGCACCAGGTTGGCCTGGGCTTGCGTGCGCGCATTGAAGAGCCGCGCGATCATGCCGCTGAAGGTGCGTGGGCCTTCATTGCCCAGCGTGAAGGCGCCCGGCGCGGCCTTGCTTTTGGCGATGAGATCTTCAATGGTTTGGTTGGGTGAGTCAGCCCGCACCAGCACCGCAAAAGGGCTGCGCGCCACAAAGGCCACGGGCACAAAGTCTTTGGCCGGGTCGTAGGGCAGTGTCTTGAAGAGCAGCGGGTTGGTGATGAGCGCTGCGGTCGTCGCGAAGTAAAAGGTCTGGCCATCGGGTGCGGCGCGCGCTGCGGCTTGCGCGCCAATGGTGTTTTGACCACCGGGCTTGTTCTCGATCACCACGGCTTGGCCCCATTGTTTGGACAAGCGGTCAGCCAACAAGCGCGCCACGTTGTCAGGGCCGGAGCCGGGCGGTTGTGAAAGCACCCACTTCACGGGTTTGTCGGGCCAGCTTTGGGCTCGCAGTGTTGCGCTGAAGACAGGCAAGGCCGCGCCGGCCAGCATGGCGTGGAAGTGACGGCGGTTCAACATGCTTATCTCCAATGTTAATGGAACAGGGCGCGCTGCGCGCCCAGCAACGTGTGCAGCGCTGCGGTATCGGCGGCCGTGCCAAAAACACAGTGATCGGGCCTGAGCAGCGCGGCGTGACAAGCATGCCGTTGCAGCCATTGGCCGACCACCCCTTCGGTTTCGGCCGTCGTACCCTGCGTGATATCGATGAACCCAATGCCCGGCTCGGCACCTTGCACAACCAGTTGGCCGTCATGCACCAAGCGCCAGCCGTGGCCGCACAGTGTGTCCATCAACACGCCGTTGGCCAAACGCGGTTGTGGAAACAAGCTGCCAGCGCCTGCACTGCTGTGCAGCCAGCCGCAGCGCAGGCCGGGGATCACGTCCTGGCGCGGCGTGTCTTGGACCTGACCGCCGCAAGCGGCCAGCAGGTGCTCGTCGCGCGCTCGGGCCTTGGCTTCGTCGCGTTCGCAGATCACCGCGCCCACGTCTTTGATGCGTGTGGTCAACTCGCGCACATGCGCGCCGCGCTCGGTGCCGTAGCTGTCAAGCAAACGTTCAGCGGCTGCACCTTTGACATGATCTAGCAATACGGCCGCCAGTTTCCAGGCCAGGTTGGCAGCGTCGCGTACGCCCTGGCACATGCCTTGACCCAGGAAGGGCGGTTGCATGTGGGCGGCATCGCCGGCCAAAAACACCCGGCCCGCGCGCCATTGCGCTGCCACCAGGGCATGAAAGCGGTAGCTGCTTTGGCGCCATAGTTGGCCGTCTTCGGGCGTGATCCAGCGCGACAACAGGGCCCAGGTGCGCTCAGGCGTGGCGGCCTCGCTCGGGTCTTCTCCGGGCAGCAGGCTGATTTCCCAGCGGCGATGGTTTTTGGTACCGATGACCAAAGTGCAAGGGCGTTGCGGCTCGCAGTACTGCACGCTAGTGCGCGGCAGTTTGGCCAGGCCTTGTGCGTTGCAAAGCACGTCCACCACCAACCAGGGTTCGTCGAAACCGAGATCGTCGAGCTCGATATTCAAGGCCATGCGGATGCTGCTGGCGCCGCCGTCGCAGGCCACGGTGTAGCGGGCCTGCACGTGGCTGCCGTCGCTGTAGTTCAGCGTCACGCTGTTGTCGTCTTGCACCAAGCCGGTCATCGTCACACCCAGCGCCAAAGTCACGCCGGGCAGGGTTGCGAGGTTGGCACGCAGCGCACGTTCCACTGGTGGCTGGCTGAACACGACCGACGGCACATAACCCTGCGGGTACGGCGGCGCCACCATGGTCATGCGCCTGATGAGCTGGCCGCTGGCGCCAAAAAACTCGGAGTTGGTGAAAGGTTCGATGAAGGGCAACACGGCGTCTATGACGCCGATTTGTTGAAACACGCGCTGCACTTCATGGTCCAGCGAGAGCGCGCGCGGGATGGCCATCACATCGGCCACCGTATCGCTCAGATGAACCGTTAAACCACGATGGGCCAGCAACGACGCCAGCACCACACCCGTGGGCCCGGCGCCCACGATAGCCACATCAACCGGCTGAATCATGTGAAAGGCTATTCCGCCTGCACACCGGCCGCTTCAACGGCGCGGCGTTGTGTGGCGATGTCGCGCGCCAGGAACTGGCGAAAGTCGGCCGGCGTGTTGGCCGTGGGCAAAGCGCCGTGGGTTTCGAAGGCTTTGTGGATCTCGGGCAAGCGCAGCACTCTGTGCGTTGCATCGACCAAGGTGGACAGCACGTTGGCGGGCAGACCTTTGGGCGCCAAGAGGCCAATCCAACCTGCGAATTCAAAGCCCGCCACCGTGGCCGCGATGGACGGCGTGTCGCCGAGCGGTTGTGTGGTGGCCGCCATGCTGTGGCCGAGCAAACGCAGCCTGCCACCCGCCACCAATGACATGGCGGCGGGCGCGGGAGTTAGCACCCAATCGGTCTCGCCCGACACCACCGACGCGACACCCTGGCTGCCACCCTTGTAGGGCACGTGCAGCGATGTGAAACCCGCTGCGCTTTGCAGCGCGACACCCGCCAAGTGGCTGGCCGAGCCGATGCCCGCCGAGGCCATGTTCGACTTGTCACCCCGTGCGCGCATCAGCGCCACAAATTCAGCCACGTTGCGCACCGGCAAAGCGGGGTGGCAGACCAGCACGTTGGGCAACAAGGCGATGAGGCTGACGAGGTCCAAATCACGCAGCGGGTCGAGCTTGGACGCGCGCTGCAAGAGCGGCGCCGTGGACACCGCGCTGGACGAGCCGATGAGCAAGGTGTAGCCGTCCGGTGGCGCCAGCTTGGCGGCCTCGACACCCAGCGCGCCAGAGGCGCCCGCGCGGTTGTCGGCCACCGTGGCTTGTTGCAACAAACGCCCCATCTCGGCCATCACCAAACGGCCGATGGTGTCGACCGAGCTGGCCGATGCGTTGGGCACGATGAAGCGCAAGGCGCGCTGCGGGTAGGCCGGCTGTGCGAACGCCGCAGGGGGCAGGATGAGGCTGCTTGCAGCCAAGCCCAGCACGGTGCGCCGATTGATCATCACGTTGTTCATCAGCCGATCAACGTTCGATGTGAGTTTCATTAAAAAGGTCGGGCAAACAACCTACTCCGCCAAGATCGGGTTGCTCAGCACACCGATCTTGTCGATTTCGATTTCGCACACGTCCCCCGCCTTCATCCACACCGGCGGTGTGCGTGCTTGGCCTACACCTGCCGGGGTGCCCATGATGATGGCGTCGCCGGGCTCCAGCGTCATGCACTCGGCCAACAAAGCGATGGTTTCGTCCACCGGGAAGATCATCAAATCGGTGTTGGCGTCTTGCATGACTTGGCCGTTCAAGCGGCTTTGAATGCGCAGGCCCGTGGCGCCGGGCGCCAGCTCGTCGGCGGTGAGCAAGCTGGGGCCGAAACCGCCGGTGGCGTCAAAGTTTTTGCCAATCGTCCATTGGCCGGTGCGCTTTTGATAGTCACGCACCGACATGTCGTTGAAGCAGCTGTAGCCGAAGACGTATTGCAGCGCGTTGGCGCGGGTGGTGTGGCGCGGCACGGTCTTGCCGATGATCACGGCCATCTCGGCTTCGTAGTCGAATTTCGAGGACACCTTGGGCACCCTGCCGGGCTGGCCGTGGCCCATCAGCGAGGTCTTGCCGCGATAGAAAAACCAGGGGTAGTCGGGCTTGTCGCGGCCACCTTCTTTGGCATGGTCAAAGTAGTTCAGGCCCAGGCAGATGATCTTGCCGGGCTCGGGCACCAAGGGGGCGAAGGTTTGATCGGCCAAGGTCAAACGTTGGGCCGGAGTGGCTTGTGCGATGACCGCGCGGCCAGCCGCGGCCAAATCGATGCCTGCGGTGAGTGCGGCGCGCATGTCAACGCCCAGATCAATCCAATGGGCGCCGTCGACCACGCCCAGGGTGGCTTGGCCTTGTTGAACGGTGGTCGCAAAACGCATGGTGGTCCTTTGAATGAAAAATTGAAATCAGGTTAAGTGAAACGTTGGCGATGAGGCTCCAGCGCCTCAGGGCGTTGGCGCAAACAACACCGCACGCTGCGCTTTTTTTAGGGCGTCGCTGGGTGGTTTGGAGATGCCCCAGTGGTCCACACGCCCCGGCGGCCAAGCCCATTGCGCGGGGGTGCCGGGCTGGTAGTTCGCGTCCACTTGTTCCACCTCGGCGGTGTATTCGATGACGATGCCAAAGGGGTCGATGAAGTAGGTAAAAGCGTTGTCGCCCGGGCCATGCCGGCCGGGGCCCCATTCGATGGCGTGGCCTGCGGCGAGCATGCGGCCACCGCCGCGCATCACGGCGTCGAGCGTGGGCATGACAAAAGCGATGTGATTCAGCGCGTCGTTATCTGTGTCACCAAAAGCAATGCTGTGGTGGTCGCCGTTGCAGTTCATGAAGGCCATGATCTTGGTGCGATCAGCGAGCACAAAACCCAGCGCTTGTTCGAGAAAAGCCTGCGCTTGCGGCACGTTGTGGGTGTTCAGCACAGCGTGGGCCAGACGTATGGGAACGTCGGGTGGGGCGGGGTCTTCAGGCGCGGTTTGTTGGTCACCGAAGAGCACCTCAAAACGGCGACCGTGCGGGTCGCGCAGCAGCAGGCTGACACCGCCCGCAGGGCCTGAGTTGGGGCCCATCGCGCGCTCAATGACGCCGCCTGCCGCCACCCCGGCTTGTGCCACAGCGTGCAGAGCTGCCAGCGAGCGCGCGCGCAGGCTAACGTTTCGAATGAGTGGCAAGCCGGGCGCTTCATGCAAGACCAGCAAATGATGGTCCGCGCCACTGCCGCGCAAGTACAAAACCCCAGGCTCGCGATGCGCCACGCGCAGCCGCCACACCTCGGTATAAAAGCGCTCGGCCGGCGTCAGATCGGGCACGGTGAGTGCCACGCTGCGCAGCGCGGCGATCCAGGGCGAAAACATCAGTGTCGCTTCAAACGTTAATCAAACCTGCGTCAACGGTGCGACAAAGGCGCGTCAAACGTGCTTCAAACCAGCCGCCGCCACACCGGCAATGACGATCAATTCATCCTCGTCGCCCGTGCCACCGCTGGCGCCCACGGCGCCGATGATTTGCCCCGCTTCATTCGTGATGAGCACAGCCCCTGTTTGTGGAATGAACTTTTGCTGCGCCACCGAAGCGATCGCGCCAAAAAACGCAGGCAGGTCTTTGGCGCGCAGCGCCAGCGCGCGACTGTTGATGCCCATGCCCACGGCGGCGGCGGCTTTGCCCAGGCCAATGTCCAAACGCAGGGCCGTGGCACCGTCTTCACGCGCGCTGGCCAGCACTTGCGCGGTGGCGTCAACCACCACCACGCCCATCGGCTTGAAGTTGTTTTGGCGTGCGCTCGCCAGGGCACCGCTGATGATGGTTTGGGCTTGTTGCAGAGTGAGTAAGGTCATGGGTCGGTATCAGAAGGCTGATGAATAAAGGGCCACGGGGCACCAGTCAGGTGGCGCAAGTCTCCTCTAGAAATTTGCCGCACGCATCCGTAAAAACACAGCGAAGCGCTAGGCGTGCTTGGGTACATTGCCCGCATTGCCATGTTGACCACCCAGGCTCAAGCACTTGGCGAGGTGAACCCCAGGAGACCCCATGTCTGTGAACCGCCGCGCCCTGAACATGACCTTGCTGGCCGCCGCGCTGGGCGCCGCTGGCCGCGTGGGTTCGCAGCCCACGCAGCCCGCACAAACCGTGATCTGGTCGGGCTTCCCACCCGGTGGGCTGGGCGACCAAGTCACCCGCCCATTGCTCGAACGCCTCAAAGGCCGCTGGCCCGGCACCCTGATTCTTGACAGCAAACCCGGTGCCGGCGGGCGCATCGCAGTGGACTTCGTCAAACGCGCCAACCCCGATGGCGCCACGCTCTTGCAGCTGCCTTCGTCGCCCATGACGATTTACCCGCACACCTACGGCAAAAAGCTGAACTACGACCCGCTGCTCGATTTTGTGCCCGTTGCGCCGCTGGCGGCCTACACCATCTCGCTCAGCGTGGGGCCGGGTGTGCCGGCCGATGTGCGCAGCGTGGCCGACCTGTTGCGTTGGGCGCGCACCAACCCGCAGTTGGCCAACTACGGCATCCCCGCTGCGGGCTCCGTGCCGCACCTCATTGGCATGCTGTTTGAGCGCGGGTCGGGCCTGCCTTTCAAGAGCATTCCGTACAAGGGCGGTGGGCCGCTGTTGCAAGACTTGTTGGGTGGCCAAGTGCCGATTGCTTTTAACGTCACAAGTGAAGTGCTCACCCATGTCAAATCAGGGCGGCTGCGTTCGCTGGCCGTGGCCAGCCCGCAGCGTTGGGCGGCCTTGCCCGAGGTGCCCACGCTTTTGGAGTTGGGCTTCAAAGACATCTCGGCCATGGAGTTTTTGGGCTGGTACGCACCGGCCAAAACATCCCCCGAGTTGGTGCGGCGTTTGAACGCTGCGGTGCAAGAGGCGCTGGGCACACCCGAGATGCAAGAAGTCTTCAGCCGCTATGGTTTGTTGCCCATCATCGAAGGTCCAGAGGCATTTTCCCAACGTTTGAAGTTAGAGATCCATGCTTGGGGGCCAGTGGTCAAGGCCACGGGCTTCACGCCGGATGATTAAGTCTGACCGGTGCCGTTGACATTTGACATGACCCAATGATGACAAACGCACAGAACACCACCGCTGGGACGATCACCCCGACCGTCACTCTCACCGGCGCGCAAGCCCTCGTGCGCCTGCTGCTGGCCGAGGGCGTGATGTCGGCGTACGGGCTGGTGGGCGGCAAGCTCGCGCCGCTCATCCATGCTTTGTCGCTCTCGCCCATCGCTTACCTGGGCGTTCGCCACGAAGCCAGCGCGGCCATCATGGCAGCCGCCAGTTTTGCCAGCACTGGGCGCATCGCCTTGGCCTTTGGTGAGATGGGCCCGGGTGGTTTGAACTTGGCCGCTGGCACGGGCGTGGCCTTCAACAACAATTTGGCGGCGCTGCTGATCACCACCAACCAGCACCACGCTGCAGCCTACCCGCACCGCGGTTGTTTCATGGACATGGACACCCGCGCCGTGTTCGCCCCGCTGACCAAATGGAACGCGGTGGTGCAAGACGTGCAGCGCCTGCCTGAGCTCGTGCGCACGGCTTTGCGTGAAGCGCTTAGCGGCCGCCCCGGCCCGGTGCATTTGGACATCCCACAAAACGTGTTGTCGGCCCAGGGCAGGTGGCTGGCCGATGAGTTTGATTTGCCGCCGCAGCGCTACCGCGCAACCTGTGGGCCGCGGCCCGCGCCCGAGCCACTGGCTCAAACCGCAGAGTTGTTGCGTAACGCCAAGCGCCCCTTGATCGTGGCGGGTGGTGGTGTTGTGCACGCCAACGCCAGCAGCGCTGTGCAAGCCTTGGCCGCACGTCTGGGCGCCCCCGTCGTGCCCACACAAATGGCCCTGGGCGTGGTGCCCACGGGGCACGCCGCGTTCATCGGCCACGGCGGTCTCATCGCGGGCATTGCGGTGATCGAGGCTTTTGATCGCGCCGATGTGGTGCTGGCTTTGGGCTGCCGTTTCTCGTCGTGGATGTGGGATCAAAACGGGCCCTTGGCGCGACGCACACACAGCCTCATCAACGTCAACATCGACCCCTCTGCGCTGGGCGCGCCAGCAGTGCACACCGTGGCCCTGCAAGCGGATGTGGGCCTGGCCTTGCAAGATCTTTTGGCGGCCCTTGCGCAGGGCGCCAGCGCGACAGAACCCGGCTGGCTGGCAAGCCTCAAAACCACCCGCGCCGATTACGCAAACGCCTTGATGACCATGGCTCAAGAGCGCAGCGCCGTGATGCACCCCGCCGCTTTGGCGCAAGCCTTGGCCGATGCCTTGCCGCCGGGTGCATTGGCCGTCTACGACGGCGGCCACACATCGTTCTGGAGCAACGACATCACGCCCGTGATGGCCCCGCGCACACGCTTTCACGACCCCGGCATGTGCCAGCTTGGTTTTGGCCTGCCTTATGCGCTGGCGCTGCAAAAGCTGCACCCAGAAAAACTGGTGCTCAACATCACCGGAGACGGCTCTTTTGGCTTCAGCCTGCAAGAGCTCGACACAGCACGCCGCGCAGGCTTGCCCGTGGTCAGCGTCATCCACAACAACGCTGCCTGGGGAATCATTGCCCAGGGGCAGCGAAAGGCGCTTGACTTTGAATTTGGCACCTCGCTTGAAGGCACCGACTACGCCGCCATCGCGCGTGGTTTTGGCTGTTACGGTGAGGTGGTGCTGGATGCCAGTGACATCCCCGCCGCCCTGGCCCGCGCCCGCGCTTCGGGCCTGGCCGCCGTGCTGGATTGCCGCACGCGTTTTGTGCCGCACCCAGCCGGGCCCGCGTTCGGGCGCATGAATCAATTTCCTGCGCCTGTCTAATTTTAATTAACTATTCACCTGAGAGAGATCAAACATGCCCATGTTTCGCCGCCACTTCCTGCAAACCGCCGTCACCACTGTCACCGCCGCTGCCGCCACGGCGGCCGCACTGCCCAGCTTGGGCTGGGCGAAAGCGCCATTGGGCGGTGGCACGTCTGTGAGCGTGCACCGCATGAAGCTGGGCAGCTTTGAAGTGACCACCTTGCTCGACGGTTTCATTGACCTGAACCCGGCCATCCTGATGGGCGACGGCGACTTGATCAAACGCCACCTGGAAGCGGCGGGCATCTATGGCTCGCCCATCCGCACCGCAGTGAACGCCTTCCTCATCAACACCGGCGACAGACTCGTGCTCATCGACTGCGGCGGCGCCAAGATGCTCGGCCCCACCGCTGGACGATTGCCGCTCGGGCTGGCGCAACTGGGCATCGCGCCCGAACAAATTGACGAGGTCTACATCACCCACATGCACGGTGACCACCTGCACGGCGCCGTCACGCCTGAAGGTGTGAGCCTCTTCCCCAACGCCGTGCTGCGCATCGCGCAAGCCGACCTGGACCACTGGGCCAACCCGGCCGTTGAAGCTGCGGCCCCGGCCGATCAAAAGGGCCGGTTCGTCGCCGCCAAGCGGGCGGTGGCGGCCTATGGTGCGCGCTTGAAACCTTTTGAGCCCGGCACCGAACTGACTCCTGGCATTCGCGCTGTCGCGGCCGCTGGTCACACGCCCGGCCACACCTGCTACATGGTCAGCTCAGGCAACGCGCGTTTGCTGCTCTTGGGCGACACGCTGCACGTGGCGCCGGTGCAATTTCCGCAGCCGCAAGTGACGGTCGCTTTTGATCACACACAAAGCGCGGCGCGCGCCAAACGCAGTGAACTTTTTGAGATGGCGGCGAAAGAAAACATCCTCATCGGCGCCGTTCACCTGCCCTTCCCGGGCATTGGCAAACTGCGCGTCAAAGACAGCGGCTTTGTTTACGAGGCGCTGCCTTGGCAGTTGTATTGAG
>JAYVRO010000593.1:0-9620 GCA_043776165.1 Rubrivivax sp.
CTCTTGTCAAACATGCAAGGTGCCTTGGTGGAATTGGCCGCCGAGCACAGCAGCACCGTGATGCCCGGATTCACCCACATGCAAGTGGCACAACCGGTGAGCTTTGCGCACCATTTGCTGGCCTACGTGGAGATGTTTGCGCGTGACGCTGAACGCTTGGCAGACGTGCGCAAACGCACCAACCGCTCACCCCTGGGTGCCGCTGCGTTGGCGGGCACGAGCTACCCGTTGGACCGCGAGCGCACAGCCCGCACATTGGGTTTTGAAGCGGTGTGCCAAAACAGCCTGGACGCCGTGAGCGACCGCGACTTCGCGATGGAATTTGCCGCCTTTGCGTCCATCACGATGGTGCATGTCTCGCGCTTGGCCGAAGAGCTTGTGCTGTGGATGAGCCAGAACTTTGGCTTCATCGATTTGGCCGACCGCTACTGCACGGGCTCGTCCATCATGCCGCAAAAGCGCAACCCCGACGTGGCCGAGCTGGCGCGTGGCAAAAGCGGCCGCGTGATCGGCCACTTGATGGCCTTGCTGACGCTCATGAAGGGCCAGCCGCTGACCTACAACAAAGACAACCAGGAAGACAAAGAACCGCTGTTTGACACCGTGGACACGCTGCGCGACACGCTGCGCATCATGGCCGAGATGGTGGGTGGCATCACGGTCAAAAAAGACGCCATGGCGGCTGCTGCGCTGAAGGGTTACGCCACCGCCACCGACCTGGCGGACTACCTCACCAAAAAGGGCTTGCCCTTTCGCGACGCGCATGAAACCGTGGCGCATGCCGTGAAGGTGGCCATGGGACGCGGAGTGGCCTTGTCGGACCTGCCGCTGGCCGAGCTGCAAACCATCAATGCCAGCATCGGCGAAGACGTGTTCGATGTGCTCAGCCTGGGGGGATCGTTGACGGCGCGCAACGTGCTCGGCGGCACGGCGCCTGCGCAAGTGATGGCGCAGGTGGAACGGCACCGGGCGCGTTTGATGCCGAAAGATTGAAGTCGCGCAAGTTGGCATCAAACATGTCGGACAGCGCCGATCGCCTTGTTCCAGCGAGAGGGGGTGACGCTGTACGACAACTGGCAGCAGCTCGTGGGACACGACCGGCCATGCCGTGAAACCCATTCGCCAAGCGGTTGCTGCAGCGCCGGGTATCCCAACCCACCCGCTTGGCACTTTTGCGTACCACCAACAAAAAAGCACTTGGCCCCTCTTGCGAATGGGCACCAAGTGCTTTTTGTTTCTACCGAATTTGGTAGGCGCGAATGGACTCGAACCATCGACCCCCACCATGTCAAGGTGGTGCTCTAACCAGCTGAGCTACGCGCCTGTGTCGAGCCCGCAAGTATAGCTGAGGCCTGTGGGCTCACTTTTTCACTCACTGCCTGCTCTCACTGTCTGTTCTCACTGTCTGTTCTCACTGTCGGCGCCTACTTCCGCCGTGCGTATCGAATGCCCTGGATGCGGGTGATCTGCGCCAGCGCCACGGCCAGGCGCGCTGCGCTGGGGGCTTCCACTGTGAAGGTCATTTGCGCTGTATTGCCGCTGGCGCTTTTGACGGTTTGCGTGTTGACCGCGATCACGTTGAGCTTTTCTTTGATGAAAACCTCAGAGATGTCGCGCAGCAGCGCGGGTCGGTCGGCGGCTTCGATGTGCACATCCAAAGGGTAGAGCGATTCGCGTTCTTGCCCACCGCTTCCCCACGTCACCGCGATCACGCGTTCGGGGTGCTGATGTCTCATGTGCGTGAAGTTGCTGCAACTGCGCCGGTGAATGGCCACGCCTTTGCCACGGGTCACAAAACCACCGATGGCGTCGGGTGGCGCAGGGCGGCAACAGCGCGACAGCGTGGTCATCAAAGACTCAACCCCGACCACCAGAACACCACCCCGCCCACCGCCATATTTGTCCGTTTTGGGTGCGCGCAGGCTGATGGTGTCGTCGGCCTGTGCGGGCTCGACGGGTCGCAGCAAGGTCTCGATCGTGCGCAGTGAGAACTCGTCCTTGCCCACCACCTCAAAGAGGTCGTCGGCGCGCTTGAAGCCCAGTTGTTCAGCCAAGGAATCGTGTTTCAGTGCCGTGCGGCCTTCGCGTTGCAAGAGCTTTTCGACCAGCTCACGACCGCGTGCGATGGTGGCTTGTTGCGCTTGTGCATTGAACCAAGCACGCACTTTGGAGCGTGCGCGCGGACTCTTGAGGTAGCCCAGCTCGGCGTTCAACCAATCGAGCGAAGGGCCGCCTTCTTTGGCCACCACCACGTCCACTGTTTGGCCGTTGCGCAAGGGCGTGTTCAGTGGCACCAGGGCGCCGTCCACGCGCGCGCCACGACAGCGGTGACCCAGGTCGGTGTGCAACGCGTAGGCAAAGTCAATCGGTGTGCCAGCGGCCGGCACTTCGATGATGGTGGCCTGAGGCGTGAAGACGTAGATGCGGTCGTCGAACACCGCGTTGTCGCTGCTGCCCTGGCCCCTGTCGCCACCATCGGGGGCACCCTTGGCGGCACTCGCGCCTTGTTCGGCAAAGTCACGCTCCCAGGCTAACAATTGACGTAACACCAGCTTGCGTGCTTCGGCCACGCGCTCTTCAAAGTCACCGCTGGCGTTGACACCGGCGTAACCCCGAGCGCCCGCTTCCTTGTACATCCAATGCGCAGCCACGCCGTGTTCGGCGTGCTCGTGCATGGCGCGGGTACGTATTTGCACTTCCAGCGGTCGCACATCGCTGCCCAGCACCACCGTGTGCAAGGACTGGTAACCATTGGCCTTGGGTTTGGCGATGTAGTCGTCAAACTCGCCGCTCACAGGGCGATAGTGATCGTGCACACGCGCCAGTGCGCCATAACAAGCGGCGCTGTCAGCCACGATGACGCGCAGCGCCCGCAGGTCCAGCACTTGCTCAAAGTCCAGGCCTTTGCCCTGCATCTTTTTCCAGATGCTGTAGAGGTGCTTGGGGCGGCCTTGCACATCGGCCACCAATCCGGCGTCGCGCAGCAACTGTTGCAACTCTCTGCGCGCGTCGGCCATGCCTTGTTCGCGTGCGCTGCGCGTTTCATGCAACAACTGGGCGACTTGTTTGTAGTCAGCCGGTTGCAAAAAACGAAAGGCCAAGTCCTCCATTTCCCACTTCACTTGCCAAATGCCCAAGCGATTGGCCAAGGGGGCAAAAACCTGCATCGACTCTTGTGCCAAAGCGGGCGGGCATGGTGTTTTGCTCACCGCAAACCAGCGCAAAGTTTGCAAGCGAGAGGCCAAGCGCAGCAACACCACTCGCAAGTCACGCGAGAAGGCCAAGAGCATCTTGCGCACACGCTCGGTTTGCAGCGCGACATGCTCATCTTGAACGTTAGCGGCACGGGCTGCTCGCTGGATTTGCACCAGCTTGCGTGTGAGCATGACCAAGCTGGCGTACGACGCACCAAAGGCTTGGGTGACAACTTCTTCAGGGCGCTGCAAGTAGTCGCCCGCATAGACCAAATGGGCGGCGGCTTGAAGGGCCGGTGCAGCACCGATGATGCGCAGGACGTCAGCCACGCCATCAGCATGTTCCAGTGCGTTTTCTCCGGTGTCGAGCTTCTGCGTGGCCAACAAGGGCTCGGCAAAAGCGCGGGCACGGGCGGGCGCTTGTTCGTCACTTCGGTCGTCACTTCGGTCGTCGCTCCGCCCGTCGTTGCCGTCGTCAGCATGTCGGTGCTTTGCGCCGGCCTCGGCATCGGCCACACGCACGATGGCAGCGGCACCATGGATGTTGTCGGCGTTGTCACCTGGGCTGTGCACGCCGAGCATCGCCAACGTTTTCATGGTGACAGCAGAAAGTTCGCGACGGCTTGCCGCTGATCGGCCTGCACCAGGGTGGGTGCGTGGCCGACGCCAGAAAATTCGATCAACTGCGCTTTGGGCCCGCGCAGCGTCATGGCAGTTGCAGTCTCAGATGACAACAAATCGGACATCGCACCACGCAGCAAGAGAACCGGCAATTTCAGGCTGTCATACGCGGCCCACAACATGGCTTCACCCAGGGCCGCAGTTTGCGCCGTGATGGCCTTGAAGGGCACACCAATGGCGGGGTCGTAGTGCGACTTGAAACCGCCCGCGTCATCACTCACCAGCTGGGGCCGGGTCAAGGCCAGCCATTGTTCAGGCGTGTGCGGGCCAAATCCTTGAGAGATGCTCAGCAGGCCGTCCGCCGCTTCGTCCACCGTGCGCCAGCTCACAGGCAAGCCCAGGAAAGCGCCGATGCGGGCAAGGGCAGCCGCTTGAATCGTCGGCCCGACGTCGTTCATCACCAGCCGGCGCAACGGCGATCCCGGCAGCGCCGCCAAACCCAGGCCAATCAGACCTCCCATCGACGTGCCCACCCAGTCCACCACCTCTGCGTTCAAACGCGCCAAAAGCGTGACCATGTCGGAGACATAGTTGGGGATGGCGTAACCCGCTGGGTCGGCCAGCCAGTCAGAACGACCACGGCCCACCACGTCGGGGCAGACCACCCGGTAGTGCACGGCCAACTGCTGCGCCAACACATCAAAGTCACGCCCCTGCCGCGACAAGCCATGGGCACACACGACCACACGCGGGTTCTGCGCGTCACCCCACTCCCAGTACGCCATGCGGTGCAAGCCTCGCGCGCCCAGGCATTGAACGAAGTGCAAGCGCGGTGTGGCGACGTTGTCAGTCATGGTTGTGCAAGCAGCGGTAGGAATAATGGCGCCATCCTAACCAGCCGCACTCACTCATCATGTCCACGCACACAACAACTTCCGCGCTTGCAGGCAAGACGGCGCTCGTCACGGGCTCCACCAGCGGCATCGGTTTGGGCATCGCCATTGAACTGGCGCGCCAAGGCGCACGGCTCATGCTCAATGGGTTTGGTGATGTGGACGCCGCGTTGAAGCAGGTGCGGGTGCATGACGCCAACGCTGTGCATCACGGCGCCGACATGGCACAGCCCGCGCAAATTGAAGCCATGGTGCAGGTCTGTGAAAAGCAATTTGGCGCGGTTGACATCTTGGTCAATAACGCCGGCATTCAGCACGTTGCCAACATCGAAGATTTCCCCGCCGAGCGCTGGGACGCCGTCATCGCCATCAACCTCAGTTCGGCCTTTCACGCCATGCACGCAGCCCTGCCGGGCATGAAGGCACGCAACTGGGGGCGCGTGATCAACATTGCATCAGCCCACGGCCTGGTGGCTTCGGCGCAGAAAAGTGCCTATGTGGCGTCGAAACACGGTTTGGTCGGCTTGACCAAGGTGGCGGCTTTGGAATGTGCCAAAACCGGCGTCACGGTCAACGCCATTTGCCCTGGTTGGGTGCTCACGCCCTTGGTGCAAAAACAGCTTGACGCCCGCGTGGCCGCTGAGGGCATCCCCCTGGAAGAAGCCAAGCGCCGTTTGCTGAGCGAAAAACAGCCGTCATTGCAATTTGTCACCCCTGAACAACTCGGCGCACTGGCGGTTTTTATGTGCAGCCCCGCGGCCGACAACGTGCGCGGCGTGGCCTGGAACATGGACGGCGGGTGGGTGGCGCAGTGAGCCCCAATGGCTGCGAGATGGGTTCTTCAACACACCCTGTGTTAACTCATCTCGAACACTAACGAATGGACATCTGCACACTGCCGCTGACGGTGGCAGTGACGTTGGCTTTGCCCGCCTCCACCGGCAAGGCGCTGTCGGCGCTCATGGCCATGGGCGCGGCGGCGGCGCGAAAGCGCGGCTGTGGCATGCCCCCCTCGTTGCCTAAATTTACATTCACCTCACGGATGGCAAAACCGGCAAAGCCAAACTGCTTGGCATGTGCTTCGGCTTGCGCACGAAACCGCGTGATGGCCTGCGCTGCAACCTCGCCTTCCACCTTCTCGCGCGCCTCGCGCGACAGCGAAAATCCGACGCGCGAAATGCTCAGGCTGGATAAGCGACCCGCGAGCTGCGAAATGACCAGGGCATCGCGGCCTTCAATTACCAGCTCCGTGCTGCCTTGCCAGCCAGAAATGCCGCCCTTGGGTGCGTAACGGGGGTAGACCGCAAATGCGCCGGTGCGCACTTCCAACTGCCCCGGCCTGGCCAGCTTGCGGGCCTCCGTCAATGCCGTGTCTAAAGCCGTCTTCAATTGTGTTTGCACGGCACCCGCTTCATTGCCTTCGCGGGTGGTGGAAAGCACCACCGTCAACCAATCGTTAGCCACTTCAGCGGTGGCCGTTGAGGCCAAGACCAAGACGTTTTGTGGCGGTGGCAGGGTCTGCGCCGCTGCAGGCGCCGTTGCCAGCGAAGCCAACAACAAGCCAATCCATCTAAATACTCGCATCTGACGCATGGCACAACTTTCACAGGCCCGCGGTGGCCCAGCTTCATGTCCCGCCCCACGAGTTTAGAGACCACGCTGCAAGACTTGTAACAAGGGGTCTGAAGGCGCGGGAATCCGCGTCACCGGCCCCACACAATGCGTCTGTTACAAATTAGGAGTCCCTGCATGAACGCTCCCACCATCCGCCCTGACCGCATTGTTGTTGTTGACGACGATGCCCGTATCCGTGACCTTCTACGGCGTTATTTGGCGCAAGAAGGCTTCGATGTGCTGCTGGCCGAAGACGCCAAAGCACTGAACCGCGTGATGACACGCGACACCGTGGACCTCATCGTGTTGGACCTGATGCTGCCCGGTGAAGACGGTTTGTCGATCTGCCGCCGCTTGCGCGCCGCCAACGACCTCACGCCCATCATCATGCTCACGGCCAAGGTGGAAGACGTGGATCGAATCGTGGGCCTGGAAGTGGGCGCTGACGACTACTTGCCCAAACCTTTCAACCCACGTGAACTGTTGGCCCGCATCCATGCCGTGCTGCGCCGAAGGCCCACGCCCGAAGCGCCCGGCGCGCCCTCCAAAGACGCGCAAAGCGTGAGCTTTGGGCCCTTTGAGTTCGATCTGTCGCTGCGCCGCTTGTCCAAGGGTGGTGAGCAAATTGCGCTGACGACGGGTGAGTTCTCCATGCTCAAGGCCTTGGTGCGCCACCCGCGTCAACCGCTGTCGCGCGACAAACTTGCGCAACTGGCGCGGGGCCGTGAGTTCGAGCCTTTTGACCGCAGCCTGGATGTACAGATCTCACGTCTGAGGAAAATGCTGGAGCCCGACCCCAGCCAGCCACGCTACATTCAAACTGTCTGGGGCGTGGGCTATGTTTTCGTGCCGGACGGCGCAAGTTAAAGCTTCACTTGACACACACCTTTGGCCAAAACAACGCTCGCCCTCAGCCTCTTTTGGCGCACCTTTTTTCTTTTGGCGTTGTTACTGGCCGGAGGCATTTTTGCCTGGGTGCAAACGCTGCGGGCGCTGGAGTTTGAACCCCGGGCGGTGCAAGCCGCGCACCAGACAGCAGGCTTGGTGAATGTGTCCCGTGCCGCGCTGCGCCAGGTCGACGGCATCAACCGAATCGCCTTGGTCAAGTCGCTGGGCAACCAGCAGTCCGTGCGCGTGTTGCCGCGTGAGCCCCAGGACCGCGCTGAGCCTCTTGAGGTGGACCGTTTCACGCGCCGCGTGAGCCGCGAACTCAAAACCCTGCTGGGCCCCGAATCAATGGTTGCGCGCTCGGTGAACGGCCAGCCCGGGCTGTGGGTGAGTTTTGCCGTCGACCGCGACAACTACTGGCTGCAAGCCCAAGCCAGCGAAGCCGGCCCGCTGAGCAGCAGCACCTGGTTTGTATGGACCGGCATTGCGTTGCTGGCCACCATGCTGGGCTCGGCCGGCATTGCGCGGCTGATCAACCGTCCACTGAAGCAGCTTTCGTTTGCGGCCAGCCGTATTCGTGGCGGCGACCTCGATTCGCGCCTGGACGAGAACACGCTGACCAGCGAGATCCGTGAGGTCAACATGGGTTTCAACCGCATGGCGCGCGAATTGGCGCGGGTGGAAGCAGACCGCGCCGTGATGCTCGCTGGCATCTCGCACGACCTGCGCACGCCACTGGCCAGGTTGCGCCTGGAAACCGAGATGAGCGTGTCTGATGAAGAGGCCAAGCGCAATATGGCGCTCGACATCGTCCAGCTCGACGCCATCATCGACAAGTTCATGGACTACGCGCGCCCGGGTGAAGCCCACGTGGAACCGGTCCTGCTGTCGCGCCTCATCGACCGCGAAATCGCAACTTTCCGCGAACCCACCCAAATGAAGGTCAACTCGCGCGTCGCCATCGACCTCAAAGTGATGGCCGACGACACCGAGTTGGGTCGCGTTTTTTCGAACCTGCTTGAAAACGCGCGGCGTTATGGCCGGGGCACCTACACCGGCGTGGCTGAAGTCAGTATTTCATCGGTGCGCGCAGGGCAGTGGACGATCATCACCGTGCGCGACCATGGCCCAGGCGTGGCACCTGAGAAGCTCAGCCAATTGACGATTCCTTTTTTCCGCGGTGACGCGGCACGAACCGCTGCGACAGGGGCTGGCCTGGGTCTGGCCATTGTCGAAAAAGCCCTCGCCCGAATGGGCGGCACCTTGGAGCTGAGCAATGCGCCTGATGGCGGATTGATGGCTCACATCCGACTCAAACGTGCGCCTTGAGGTCTGCGTCAGCGGCCGTATCCGGCCCATTGAAAGTGCGCGATTGGGGTCCTCGCGGCAGCGCTTGAAGCGTCAAGGCAGGTTGCACTTCTGGCAACTTCAGGCCCCGAAGTGAATGCCCTGGCATGGCCTGTCGCAGGCTGGGCCACCAGCGGCCACTGGCCCAAGGCGAGGTGCTCAAGCGGCGCAAGCGGTAATGCGCGCCATAGCGCCCCACGTCAGCGATCGAGAGCAGCTGGGCGGCATCACGCACAAAACTCAGGAGGTGCCGACGCGCTTGGCTCGCCAAACCCAGGCGCGACAAATAGCCCTTGAACAACCTGTCCTGCACAGCCTCAGCCATGTCCTTGTACTGGAGCCAGTGCGCCATGTGCCAAGCAAAGTGCTGCCCTGTGTCGGCCTGCGTTTCAGTTTGGCTGTACACGCCATTAGCCAACAGCTCGGCGGCCACGGGCGCGCCATGGGCGACAAAACCCGCCATGTAGCCGATGCGAAAACGGTCAGTGCCGCGCTGCATGAAACGTTCGAAATCACGCCGCAAAACGTCCACCCTTTGCTCCAACCCGGGATGCCCTGGCCCCAATGTGCGGCGCACGTAGTCGGCGTGGCTGCGATGCCGCGCGCGGCAACCGGCGCAAAAAGCGTCAATCTGGTCGCGTAAGTCAGCTGTTGTCAACTGAGGATGAACGCGACGCAGCGCGCGCGCAAAAAACGGCTCTGCATGACCCAAATAAATCGCCAGTGCGATGTGGGTGTACGACAAAGTCGCGTCGTCCGCCAAACAGAGGGGGTCGGAGTGCAAGGCGGGCTTGTCACGCTTCATGGGGCTTGGCGGTGCAGCATCGAGTTGATGGCGACGAGTTTACGAAGCCTATCCATGGCGACAATCCCCGATCAACGGGGCCAATCCCCGTTACACCGATGGATTTCGAGGTTCTGAACAACAAACGCACGGAGTGCAACAGCATGATCTCTCGCCCCACACGCGTCCTTGGTCGACTTGGCATCACTGTCGTCACCGGTGCGCTTTTCACCGCCGCAGTTGGCGCCATGGCCCAACCCGCCTGGCCCGACAAGGCCA
>JAYVRO010000594.1:0-9587 GCA_043776165.1 Rubrivivax sp.
CGATGCCATCTGGTGGTTCATCGAGACAAGCAGCCGACCGCCGCGTTACTGGAGTTCGTCTCCGTCGTCACTGCAGCGACTGGCGAAGAACACTGAGCCGCGCGCGCGTGTGGCATGGGTGCAGCAGGCGCTGAACCGGCCAGTCGTGAGTGTCAGCTTGTGGCCGGCTGCTGACGGTCTCGGAGTCGGCCCAATGTCATCGACACCCACCGCGAAGTAGGCGAGCTTCTGCCGGGACCCGCGCTTTTCAGACCGCGCGCGCTTGACAATGGACCACAACTTCTCGCTGCGGTCCGCCAGGCGAGCCTGGGATCGGCACCTCGCCGCGTCGTCAGCGGTAATAGGCCTCCACTTTGCCCTTGAGCTGAATCAGCAGCGGCCGCCCTTTGCGGTCCACCGTTTTACCCGCAGGCACTTTCACCCAGCCTTCGCTCACGCAATAGGCCTCGACGTCGCTGCGCTCTTTGCCGTTGAAGCGAATGCCAATGGCGTGTGCGAACACGGCCTCGTTGTAGTGCGGGCTGCGCGGGTCACCGCTGAGTTGGTCGGGCAGCGGCGGGCGCTCTGGGGTGAGGGGGGCGTCAGTACTCATGTCGGTTGTTAAGCATGTGGAGATGCGCGATTGTCGACGCACTTCGTGCACGATTTGGGCACGCCGTTCAGCGCGCTGGGCGACTAGCGCAAGTGCATCTCCTGCACCACCAGGCCACGCATCAATTCATGACTGCTGTCAAACCAACCACAACCTTTGGGCGGAGCGTCGTCCTCGCTGGGGGCGGTAGCGGATGAAGCCGTACCCGCGTGGTGGCGACGTACAAGGACACGTCGCTTGGGTGCCCACACGGCCGTCAGCCAACGTTTGAAGTGCGCCATGTTGTGCCCCTTGTCTGGTGTCATTCGAGGCGCCCATGGTCGTTCGCTGTGGCCAACGGCGCCATCACCCGCAAGGTGGGAAAAAGGGGGAGGCCTCACCATCCCCCCCCACCCCCCAAAAGTGGGATCAAGCCATGGCAACATGCTCGCCATGTGTGGCCGCTACGTTGTTGCTTACGACCCCAATACCCTCGTGGCAGGGTTCAGCACGGTGCGTGTGCAGCCCTTTCCCAAGCGCTGGAACGTGGCGCCGCAGTCCCATGTGCCGGTGGTCTACGAGACCAAAGAAGGTGAGCGAATAACCGAGCTGATGCGCTGGGGTCTGGTGCCGCACTGGGCCAAAGACACGAGCATCGGCAACAAGCTCAACAACGCGCGGGCCGAGACGATTTTTGAGAAGCCATCTTTTCGCCAGGGCGTGCGCAAACGCCGGTGCATCTTGCCAGCCAGTGGTTTCTACGAGTGGCAGGCTGGCCCTGCGGGCAAGCAGCCCTGGTACATCTCACCCAAAGAGGGGCTCTTTGCGATGGCCGGTGTGTTTGAGGCGTGGCGGCCCGATGTCGAGGCTGATTGGCTGTTGACCTGCTGCGTCATCACGACAGAACCCAACGCCTTGATGTCACCCATTCACGACCGCATGCCCGTGATGTTGGACAACACCCAATGGGCCGCGTGGCTTGCGCGTGGCAATACCGACAGCGAAGCCCTGGTGCCGATGTTGAAGCCGTCTGACGCCACGCGCATGCAAGCTTGGCCTGTGGCCAAGGCGGTCGGGCGCAGCTCGGCTGAAGGTGAGGAGTTGACGCAGCCGTTGCCCAACCTCAGCAGCACCAAAGACCTGCTTTGATGCCCACAACATCACCGCGCCAGACTCATGTCACCTGAATTGTTAGTGCTTTTGACGGCCGGCATTTTTGTTGTCGCCGTTCTCTTTTCATCGGTCGGCCACGCGGGGGCCTCGGGCTACATCGCCGTGATGTCGCTGCTGAGCCTGGCGCCCGCCGTCATTCGCCCCACCGCGCTGGCGCTCAACATTCTGGTCTCGGCCATTGCCGCATGGCAGTTCTACCGTGCCGGGCACTTTTCTTGGGCACGGCTGTGGCCCTTTGTCGTGCTGGCCGTGCCTTGCGCTTTTGTGGGCGGTGCCATTGTTTTGCCCACGGCAGGCTTCAAGATATTGCTGGGCGCTGCGCTTTTGTATTCGGCAGTGCGGTTGCTGGTGCAAGCGGCGAGCGACAAACCCACCACCGAGCCACCCCGCGCAGCGGCGTTGTTGGCCGGCGCGTTGATCGGCTTGTTATCGGGTCTGACGGGCACCGGAGGCGGCATTTTTCTCACGCCTCTTTTGCTCTTCATGGGCTGGGCGCGACCCAAACAAGCGGCCGCCGTGTCGGCCGTTTTTATCTTGCTCAATTCGGTGGCTGGGCTGGCTGGCAATGTGGCCAGCACTCAAATGCTGCCCAGCTTCATTGCGCCGCTCTTGGTGGCCGCTGGTGTGGGTGGCGCCTTGGGGTCTTACCTGGGTAGCCGAAAGTTCGAGTCTTCGGGCATCAAGCGGTTTTTGGCAGCGGTGCTGTTCATTGCGGGTGCCAAGCTGTTGTTGACTTGATCATTTACTTCAAGCGCCAACTCCAGCACCTCGCCGCATCAACCTAAACAGCCCGCGCCGTGCAGTACTTTGACGCCCAAGCCACACGCGCTGCACTGCCTTTTGCGCCCTTGCTGCAAGCCCTGCGCGCCATGTTTGTGAGTGGCTGCGAAGTGCCCTTGCGCCACAGCCACGGCGTGGCCGACGAAGCGGGCAACAACGCAGGCACGATGCTGCTCATGCCCGCCTGGGTACCGGGTCGGACCCTGGGGCTGAAAACCGTGAGCATCTTCCCCGGCAACGTGGCGCGCGGGCTGCCGGGGCTGCATGCTGTCTACACATTGTTTGATGCCAACACCGGCGTGCCCGTGGCGCAGATGGACGGCATGGAAATCACCACGCGGCGCACTGCTGCGGCGTCGGCGCTGGCGGCGTCGTTCTTGGCGCGGCCTGATGCGAAGCGGTTGCTCGTTGTCGGCGCTGGTCGTGTGGCCAGCGTGATGGCCCAAGCCATGCGCGTGGTGTTGCCCGGTATCACGCAGGTGGATGTGTTTAACCGCCGTACCGAAACCGCGCGCCTGCTGGTTGAGCAACTTCAAGCCCTGGGTTTTGAAGCGCAAGTCACCTTGGATCTACAAGCCGCAACGGTGCGAGCCGATGTTGTCAGTTGTGCCACCTTGTCCACCGCAGCAATGATTCAAGGCGCTTGGCTCAAGCCCGGCGTGCATGTCGATTTGATCGGTAGTTTTGCGCCCCACATGCGTGAGGTCGACGGTGAATGTTTGCAACGCTGCCGCGTGTTTGTCGACACCGACGAAGCTCTGGCCAAAGCCGGTGACGTTTTGCAGGCCGTGGATGAAGGCCACTTCAAGCTCGACCAGGTGCAAGGCAGCTTGGCGCAACTGTGCCGTGGTGAGCGTGTTGGCCGACGTCACCGCGACGAGTGCACGCTCTTCAAATCGGTGGGAACAGCACTCGAAGACTTGGCAGCGGCTGAGCTGGTGTGGGCAAGTCGATAATCTGCTTCCACCCCGTTAGCCGAGCACCCGACGTGAAAAAACTGATCCTTGCACTTGCTGTGATTTGCGCGGTGGTGGCGGTGTATTTCTGGGCCGCGCTGAGTTGGAGTTATTCCAGCGGCGAGCGTGCCGGCTGGGTGCAAAAGCTCTCTAAAAAGGGCTGGGTCTGCAAGACCTGGGAAGGCGAACTGGCACTCATCTCAGTGCCTGGTTCAGCACCTGAAAAATTCTTGTTCACCATCCACGACGACGCTGTCGCCGCGCAGGTCACCCAAGCCATGGGCAAACGCGCTGCCTTGCACTACGAAGAAAAAGTCGGCCTGCCCTCCAGCTGCTTTGGCGACACGCGCTACTTCGTTCACAAGGTGACGCTGGCCGACGACATCCCGCTGGCCACCGGCGTCACCGTGCCCTCAGCGGCCGGTGCAGCCCACGCGGCCAGCGCCGCCGCGTCAGCAGGCAAGTAGCGTGTTTTATGGTGCGACGTCGCGCAGCGCTGTGATGGCCTCATTGGCCGTTGCCGCCATTGCGGCGCTTGCGTTCAGTCCCGCAGCACCAGCACAAACCGCTTGCAGCATAGACAGTCAACGCGCATTGGGTTTGCTCAATTTCATGCGCGAAGGTGGTGCCAGTTGCGGCGCTCATGGCAGCTTTGCGCCGTCGCCCGCACTGCGCTGGAACTTGACGCTGGAGGCCATGGCGCAAGCCCACGCCAACGGCTTGGCCGCTGCGGGTGAACTGCGCCACACCGACGAGCATGGCCAGACCATGGGCCAGCGCGCCTTGGCCGCAGGCTATCGCTACGCAAAGGTGGGGGAAAACCTCGCCAAAGGGCAAAAGTCCATCGACGTGGTGCTGCACTCCTGGGGCGGCAGTGAGTCGCATTGCGTCAACCTCTTTGGCCCACTGTTCACCGAAACTGCACTGGCCTGTGCCCATGACGCGCGGGGCCGTGCGGTGTGGGTGATGGTGGTGGCGCGGCCGCGCTGACTCAGTGCAACGCCCGCGCCGTCCGCGCAGCCAGCACGGCCAGCACCGAACTTGCGTGGGGAATGGGCTCTACGGCGCCGTAACCCTGGGTCGACAGCGCAGCCGTCACAGCAGCGTATTCACCGGCATCGCGCAAGCCGTCACCCGCCAAGAGACGCGCCACAAAGGCGCCGCCAAAAGCATCGCCCGCACCGGTTGCGTCAACGCAGCAGCAAGGGTGGGGCGCGATGGGGTGGCGGTGGGCTGTGTCGGCCACCAGCGCGCCCTGCGCGCCCAACTTCAAAGCCACGACCTTCGCGCCGAGTGACAGGCAGTGGTCCACGATGGTGCCAGGGTCTGTCAGGCCCGTCATCAGCGTCATGTCGTCAAGGCTTGGCAAACAAATGTCGCACTCGCGCATGAGCGCCGTCATGGCGGCGTTGGCTTCATTCGCAGGCCACAGCTTCAAACGCAAATTCGTGTCAAATGAAACTTTAACTCCCGCAGCACGCGCTTGTGCCACAGCCGCCAGCGCGGTGTTGTGCGACGAGCTTGAAATGGCCAAAGTGACGCCCGACAAATGCAGCACTTTCGCCTGCCTGATGCCTGCACCCGCCAAGTCGGTGGGCGTGATGAGGCTGGCCGCTGATCCCTGGCGATAAAAACTGAAGTGGTGGCCAGCGCTGTTGTGCGTCACGAAGTAGATGCCCGTGGGCGCGTCGCTGCGGGTTTTGACGGCACGGGCGTCAACGCCTTCGCTGTGCCACAGCGCGCGCAGCGCCTGACCGGGGCCATCGTCGCCCACCGCACTGATGACGCCCGCTCGTGCACCTTGGCGCGCTGCGGCGATGGCAAAGTTGGAAACGTCACCACCAAAGCCTTGCAAGAACAAGCGCCCACCCTCAGCGCCGGTTTGGTTGTATTCGACCATGGGCTCGCCCAGCACCAAGATGTCGGTTGTGGGTTCTGTCATGTCAGTCTTGCCAGGCTTGGCTGCTGGCAATCACACCGCCACCCAAACAAATGTCACCGTCGTAGACCACGGCCGATTGCCCCGGCGTGACAGCCCACTGCGGTGCGTCAAAGGCCAAGGCCATGGTGTCGCCCGCTGCGCCGAACTGGCAAGCGGCATCCGATTGCCGATAACGTGACTTGGCGGCTAGCCGCCCAGCCACCGGTGGTGTACCGGCCACCCAGCTCAGGTCGTCAGCTTGCAAGGTGCGCGACAAGAGCCAAGGGTGGTCATGCCCCTGCACCACGCGCAGCACATTGCGTTCCAGTTCTTTGCGCGCCACGTACCAAGGCGCGTGGTCGCCACCTTCTGGCTTGCCTTCACCGCCTTTGACGCCGCCAATGCCCAGGCCTTGGCGCTGGCCCAGCGTGTAAAAACTGAGGCCCATGTGGCGACCCAGCGTGCGGCCCCGCTCGTCGAGCATGGGGCCGGGCTCGGCATTCAAATAGCGCTTCAAAAACTCACGAAAAGGCCGCTCACCGATGAAACAAATGCCGGTCGAATCTTTCTTCTTGGCGTTGGGCAGGCCGATCGCACTGGCAATTCTGCGGACCTCGGTCTTGGCCAGTTCACCCACAGGGAACAAAGTCTTTGCCAATTGCGCTTGTGTCAGGCGGTGCAAAAAATAGCTCTGGTCCTTGGTTGGGTCCAGGCCTCTTAACAATTGATATTGGCCATCTACTTCGCGCACGCGGGCGTAGTGGCCTGTGGCAATGTGCTCGGCGCCCAAACGCAGGGCGTGATCCAAAAAAGCTTTGAACTTGATTTCAGCGTTGCACAGCACGTCGGGGTTGGGCGTGCGGCCAGCGCTGTATTCACGCAAAAACTCGGCGAACACGCGGTCTTTGTACTCAGCGGCAAAGTTGACATGTTCGATCTCGATGCCCAGCACGTCAGCGACGGCGGCGGCGTCAACAAAGTCGATGTTCGACGAGCAATGTTCGCTGTCGTCATCGTCTTCCCAGTTCTTCATGAAGATGCCCACAACGTCATGGCCTTGCCGCTTGAGCAAGTGCGCACTGACGGCGGAATCCACGCCGCCGCTCAACCCCACCACCACACGTCGCCCGGCTTTTCGCATGCGCGTAATTATCCTGTGGTCAAAATAGCGCAGTGGCCGCCTTGGCCCGTCGTCACACAGCAAAGAGGTCAGCCATGTCAGGTTCAGGTTTTCACGTCCACGGCCCACACGATCACGAGCTGGAGCACGCCTCTCAGCACGGCGAAAAAGACAGATTCAGCGGCACCATCGCTGTCATCACGGCCATCTTGGCCACCGTCGGTGCGCTCTTCAGCTACATGGGCGGCGCCACGCAAGCCAACGCGGGCTTGTTCAAGAACAACGCCGCCATCAAGAAGACCGAAGCGTCCAACCAATGGAACTACTACCAAAGCAAGAGCAGCAAACAAAACATGGCCGAACTGGCTTTGGCTTTGGTCGCCGACGACAAGCGCCCCGGCTACAAAGACGAAGTAGAGCGTTACAAGAAGGAAAAAGCCGAGATTAAGTTGGCCGCAGAAAAGTTGGAGGCCGACTCCACAACCTGGGACAAGCGCAGCGACGACGAGATGCACCTGCACCACCGCTGGGCGCAAGCCACGACGGCATTGCAAATCTCCATCGCACTGGCCGCCATGGCCCTGTTGACCCGGCGCAAGTGGCTGGAATACGGCATGTTTGGTGTCGCCGGGCTGGGTCTGGTACTGGGTGCACTGGCTGTGGCGCACATCTGATCGAGCGCACGACATGACCAGCACGCGACGTACCGTTCTTGCCAGCGCCGCGCTGGTCCTTCCAAAATTTGCCGGCGCCCAAAACGTCTGGCCAAAACAGTCGATCCGTTTTGTTGTGCCCTTTGCGCCAGGGGGCACGTCTGAAATTGTGGCCCGCACCGTGGCCCATGAGTTGAGCAAACAACTGGGCCAAACTGTCTACATCGAAAACAAGGGCGGCGGCGCAGGTTTGCCTGCGATGACTGAAGTGGCGCACGCCACGCCTGACGGCCACACCATCATCTTGGGCCACGTCGGGTCGTTGGCCGTCAACCCCTACATCTTTCCCAACCAGCCCTTTGACGTGAACAAGGACTTCATACCTGTCACGCTCTTGGCCAAGGTGCCCAACCTTTTTGTCGTGCACCCCGACGTGCCGGCCAAGACCTTCAAAGAGTTTGTCGCCTACGCAAAAGCCAACCCGGGCAAGCTCAATTACGGCTCGGCGGGCAACGCCAGCGCGGGCCATCTGGCGATGGAATATCTGAAGCTGGTGACGGGCATGTTCATCACGCACATCCCCTACCGCGGTACCGGGCCGCAACTCACCGATTTGCTGGCCGGTCGCACACAAGCCAGCAGCGCCGGGTTGCCGGCACTTTTGCCTTTCATCAAGAGTGGCAAGTTGCGCGCCATTGCCGTGGGCACGGCGCAGCGCCTGCCCGCGTTGCCCGATGTGCCCACCGTGGCCGAGATGGGCTTCAAAGATTTCGAGACCAGCCAGTGGTATGGCATCTTGGCGCCAGCGGGCACGCCGCCCGAGATCGTCAAACGACTGCAAGAAGAGTCGCTCAAGGCGCTCAAGTCCAACTCAGTGACCGAGCGTTTTGCCAGTGACAGCGCTGTGGGTGGGGGTGGCCCGTCGGCTGAGTTTGCGGCCTTCATCGCGCAGCAACAAAAGTTGTGGAAAGTGATTGTTCAGCGTGCGGGCATCAAGCCCGATTGAGCAGTTGCTTCCATGCGAATTGTCGAAAATAACTATTCAGATGACAGGACAACGGCCATGAGCTCACTCACTGACAACCCCATGGGCCTGTGCGGCTTTGAATTTGTTGAATTCGCCGCACCCAAGGGTGAAAGCCTGGGGCCCTTGTTCGAACAACTCGGCTTCACGCTGGTGGCGCGCCACCGCTCCAAAGATGTCCTGCTGTACCGCCAGGGCGAGATCAATTTCATCGTCAACCGCGAGCCCAAAAGCCAGGCGGCTTACTTTGTGGCCGAACATGGCTCGTCTGCTTGTGGGCTGGCTTTTCGTGTCAAAGACTCGCACAAGGCTTACCAGCGGGCGCTGGAACTGGGCGCGCAGCCCATGGACATCCCCACCGGCCCGATGGAGCTGCGCTTGCCTGCCATCAAGGGCATTGGTGGCGCACCGCTTTACTTGATTGATCGGTTTGAAGACGGCAAGTCCATTTACGACATCGACTTTGAATTCATCGAAGGTGTTGACCGCCACCCGCTTGGCCACGGTTTGAAATTAATTGATCACCTTACACACAACGTCTATCGCGGCCGGATGGCTTTTTGGTCGCGCTTTTACGAGCGGCTTTTTAACTTCCGAGAGATTCGATATTTCGACATTCAAGGCGCGCAAACCGGTCTCACCTCCAAGGCGTTGACAGCACCCGACGGTTTGATTCGCATCCCTTTGAACGAGGAATCCAAACAGGGCTCAGGCCAGATTGAAGAGTTCTTGATGCAGTTCAATGGCGAAGGCATCCAGCACGTGGCCCTGCTGACCGACGACTTGTTGGCCACCGTTGACAGCCTTCAAATGGCCGGTGTGTCCTTGATGACGGCCCCCAACGAGGTGTACTACGAAGCCCTGAGCGAGCGCCTGCCCGGCCACGGCCAAGCCGTGCCGCAACTGCAAGCGCGTGGCATCTTGATGGACGGCTCGACAGACGGCGGCCAAGCGCGCCTGTTACTTCAAATCTTTTCGCAAACCCTGCTCGGCCCGGTGTTCTTCGAGTTCATCCAACGCAAAGGCGATGACGGTTTTGGCGAAGGCAATTTCAAGGCGTTGTTCGAGTCGATCGAGCGCGACCAGATTCGACGCGGGGTGCTGCCCGCCACCGCTTGAGCTGCGAGCTCGCCAGCGATGAAGAACCGACTTGCCCAACACCTATGAGTCAATTCGACGATGAGACCCTGCTGCTGCGGCAGTCTGACCACCGTTTCACAGCCGTGCCGCATGCAAGCTGGTCGATCGGCAGCAAGCTCAACGGCGGCTACCTGATGGCGCTGGCGGCCTCGGCGCTGCGGCAACTGTCACCGCAGCACCCAGACCCGCTGAGCATGACCGTCCACTACTTAAAGCCAGGGACTGGCGGGCAAGCTTGCGAGGTCGACG
>JAYVRO010000595.1:0-9585 GCA_043776165.1 Rubrivivax sp.
CGCCTGGCGTGTGCCTATTTGGTATTGCTGCGCGTAGAGATTGCCCGTTTCACCCGAACTGAATCGGCTCGTCTCTGTTGCTCTGATCCTCACCTCACGGTGGGCAGCCGTTAGCTGCTACGCCGCCCTGCGCAGTCCGGACCTTCCTCCAGTGCGGCCTTTCGGCGATTGCACCAGCGGCGGTCTGGCTTGCTTCACGGGCGCGATTATGGCTGGCGTGGTCTTTTTTTCGCCACAAAGTAGGGATCGGCAAAACCCAGGGTCAAAAGAATGGCGCTCTCTTGAGCTTGCATTTGTGCTGCGTCGTCGTCGTCGATGTGGTCATACCCTTGTGCGTGCAAGGTGCCGTGCACCACGAGGTGCGCGATGTGGGCTTGCAGATCCACGCCCTGCTCATGTGATTCGTTAATGATCACGGGCGCGCACAAAACCAGGTCGGCCACAACCTCGGGGGTTCGTTCATAGTCGAAAGTCAACACATTGGTGGCGTGGTCCTGGCCGCGCCAACTGGTGTTAAGCGTCAGGCCCTCTGCTTCGCCCACCACACGCACCGTGATTTGCGCGGGTGCGGCCAGCGCAGCGCGTATCCAACCTGCCACTTTGTGCCGAACCATGGCGCTGCGCAAGGATGTATCGGCGAATTGCAACGACAGTTGCAATCCAGGTTGGGTGGTTCGGCTCATCGCTCGCCACGCTTTTCGCGGCCACGGTCGTTGTTGCGCTCGGCGTGGTCATAGGCGTTCACGATGCGTGCCACCAACGGGTGGCGAACCACGTCGGCGGCGGTGAAATGCGTGAACCCGATGCCCGCGACGCCGGACAACACCTGTGCAGCATCGACCAAACCGCTGGGCACGTCTTTGGGCAAATCGATCTGGCTGACATCGCCGGTGACAACACATTTGGAGCCAAAACCAATGCGCGTGAGGAACATCTTCATCTGCTCGCGCGTGGTGTTTTGCGCTTCGTCCAGGATGACAAAAGCATGGTTCAGGGTGCGCCCGCGCATGAAGGCCAAGGGCGCGATTTCGATGAGGCCTTTGTCAAAGGCTTTGGTCACACGATCGAAGCCCATCAGGTCGTACAACGCGTCGTACAGCGGGCGCAAATAGGGGTCCACTTTTTGCGCCAGATCACCCGGCAAAAAGCCCAGCCGCTCGCCCGCTTCCACCGCCGGACGGGTGAGCACGATGCGCTCGACTGTGTGACGCTCCAGCGCATCGACTGCACAGGCCACCGCCAAGAAGGTCTTGCCCGTGCCCGCCGGTCCAATGCCAAAGCTGATGTCCAGGGCCAACATCTGGCGCAGGTAATGCAATTGGTTGGGCGTGCGGCCTCGCAGCTCGGTGTGGCGGGTGTGCAGCACGACGGGCTCAAGGAGGCTGTCGCTCTCGGGTGATTGCGCTGGTGAGTGCGCAGGTAAATGCGCTGTTGAGCGCGCAGGGCGTTTGCCGGTACTTGCACCTTGGCGTTCGCCGTCCGCTTGCACCAGAGCCATCTGCAAAGTGGCCTCGCTGATGGGGCTGTCGGCCTGCGCGTACAGCAGGTCCAAAAGCCCGGTGCAGCGCTGAACAGAGGCGCCCGCGCCATCGATGCGAAAAGTGTCGTCGCGCCGCGCCAAGGTCACGCCCAAGCTGCTTTCGATGCGACGCAAATGAGCATCAAGCGCACCACACAGGTGGGCCAGACGGCGGTTGTCGGTGGGCTCTACGGTGTGGTGACGGATCACATTCAGGTTGGCGGTGGACCGTGCGGGCGGCACAAGTTGGCATTGTCGCCGTGCTCACCCGGCGCGCCGCTCGCGCAGAATTCTCCGGCCCATGCCAGCCCTGCCACCAACACCCGCACGCCATTGCACTTGCGCTTCCATTTGCGGATGGCGTGCTCATGCCCTGCGCCTGGCGTTGTGCCTGAGTTTGCTGGGCGGCGCAAGCACCGTTCCTGCCGCCACTCAGGTCCCCGCTCAGGCCGCCATCTTGGTGCTCGACTGGGCGCTCAGCGCCGAGGGTGCGGGCCAGGCCTACCCCAACAACATCACCCGCGAGGTGGGCTTGCCTGACGAGTGGGCGCGCACGCGGCCAGGCCGCGCCGGGCCGGTGTGGTATCGCACGGCCTTTGCGATTTCCCCAGATGACAACAGTGACACCTTGCGCGCCATCTACATCGCTCGGGTGTGCACCAACTTCGAGATCTACCTCAATGCGCGGCTCATCTTCAGCGGTGGCAGCATGGCCCTGCCTTACACGCACAACTGCTACACACCGCAGCTGGTGAACTTGCCTGCGGGCATCTTGGCCAAAGGCATCAACACCGTGGACGTGAAAGTGGTGGGTCAGGTTCTGGCCGAGGTCGGCTCACGTCATCGCGCGGGTTATTTATCGGCGCTGGAGATTGGCCCCCACGCTGACTTGGCGCGCCGCCACAGTTTGCAAACCAGCCTGCAAGTCACGGCGCCGCAAGCCGTGAGCGTCACCTTGCTCTTGATGGGGAGCTTTCTCTTTGTCATGGGATTCACGCAAAGGCAAGACAGCCACTTGGCCTACTTTGGCGTACTGTCCGTAGGCTGGGGCTTGGTTGACGCGCGGCTGTGGCTGCGTGAGTTGCCACTGCCGCCAGCCGCGATGGAGCTCTTGCTTTTGTCCTTGCTGCCAGTGCTGGCCTTGGCTGCCGTGCAGTTTTTGCTGCGCTTCTCGCACAAGCGGCTGCGCTGGGTGAACTGGGCCCTGCCCTTGCAATGCGTGTTGATGCCTGCATCGTTGATCCTCATAGGCCCGGCGGCGATGTACGGCCTGTCTTGGCTGTGGTACCTCGTTTTAACCTTTGAAGTAACGCTTGCGGTGGGGTTTTTTGTACACTGGCAGTGGCCGCGACGCCGAGCCCACTTTTGGCTCATGGCGGGCACCATGTTGGCCTCGGCGCTGGCCGGTGTTCTTGAATTTGTGGGCCAGATCCAGGGCCTGCGTCCACTGTGGGCGCAAATGGCACAGCTGTTGCCGCCATTCATGTTTGTTTTGGTGGGCTTGAGCCTGATGCAACAGCACGGTCGTGCGCTCATCGTCTCCGAGCAGCGCAAAGCCCAGTTAGAGCAGCGCGTGCGCGAAGCCACCGCCGAAATCGAGCGCAACTTTGTGCAAATGTCAGAGCTGAAGGTGGAGCAAGTGACGGATCGCGAGCGCAAACGCATCGCTGCCGATCTGCACGACGACCTGGGCGCCAAGCTCTTGACCATCGTCCACACCAGCGAGTCGGAGCGCATTTCAACGCTCGCGCGTGAAGCGCTGGAAGAGATGCGTCTATCGGTACGCGGTCTCACCGGGCGGGCTGTGAGCCTTGCCGATGCCTTGGGCGACTGGCGCGCCGAGGTGGTGTCCCGACTGAGCCAAGCGGGCATCGAAGCCGACTGGAACGCCCCCGACGACCTGCCCCAACGCCTGTCGGCACGTGCCTATGTGCAGACGACACGCATCTTGCGCGAGGTCACCAGCAACGTCATCAAACACAGTGGTGCCTCGCGCTGCGTGTTCACCTGCACTGTGGTGGAAGGCGATTTTTCATTGATCGTGCAAGACAACGGCAACGGCATCGGCGCCGATATCGACGCGCGCATCGACCGCGGCCACGGTCTGGCGAGCATGAAACACCGCGCCAAGCAGTTGCAAGGGCAGTGCCTGGTCGAGTCCGGCCCGGGTTACGGAACCGTGATACGCCTCACGCTTCCGTTGAACAAGGCCGCTGCCGAGACCTGATGTACAACAGGTTGTGACGTCTTGCCGCGCAGGCGGCAACCCTTGTGCCTCAAGATCAGCGTGATGGAGAACATCCTTCTGCTTGAAGACTTGCCCGAGATTCGCGTGTGGCTGCGCAAACTCGTATTGCAGGTGTTTCCGATGGCCAAGATTGCTGAAGCATCGCGGGTGCAAGACGCACTGGACCTGGTCGGGGCCGTGAAGTTCAACCTGGCGCTGCTCGACCTGGGCTTGCCCGATGGCTCTGGCGTGAGCGTGGTGAGCAAACTGCGCGACACCCAGCCCGACGCGCAGTCGGTCATCGTGACCATCCATGATGACGACGAGCACCTCTTCCCCGCCCTGCAAGCCGGTGCCTTTGGCTACATATTGAAGGAGCAAGCGCGCGAGCTGATCACCGAGCAATTGCAACGCATCAGCCAAGGCGAACCCCCCCTGAGCCCGTCAATCGCGCGGCGCGTGATGGCGCACTTCAGTGACCAGGGCAAACTGCAAGCGGCTTCGATGGGCAACGTGGCTCTCACCGACCGCGAAAGCGAAGTGCTGCTGCGTGTGGCCAAGGGCTACACGCTGCCCGAGATCGGCGTGCAGCTGAGCCTCTCGCGCCACACCATTGCCGATTACGTCAAGCAAATCTACCGCAAGCTCAACGTGAGCTCACGTGCGGAGGCCGCGCTGGAAGCCCAGCGCATGGGGCTCTTCGGGCGATAAGCCAAGCCTTCTTGGGCCCGGGATAATCTCGTCCCATGATCGGACGACTGACTGGCCTCTTGGCCGAAAAGAACCCGCCACAAGTGCTGTTGGATGTGGCCGGTGTAGGCTATGAAGTCAACGTGCCCATGAGCACGTTTTTTAACCTGCCCGGCGTGGGTGAACGACTCACTTTGCTCACGCACTTTGTGGTGCGCGAAGACGCGCAAATCCTCTTCGGCTTTTTGACAGCGCAAGAGCGCGCCACCTTTGTTGAATTGGTGAAGATCAGCGGCGTGGGGCCGCGCACAGCCTTGTCAATTTTGTCGGGCCTGAGCGTGGCCGAGCTCTCGCAAGCCGTGACCCGCCAAGACAGCGCACGCCTGGTGAAGGTGCCAGGCATCGGCAAAAAAACGGCCGAGCGTTTGTTGCTGGAACTCAAGGGCAAGCTCGGGCCTGATCTGGCCCTGCCCAGCAGCCCTGTCAATGACAACCAGAGCGACATCACACAAGCCCTGGTAGCGCTGGGCTACAACGAACGCGAAGCCAGCGCGGCGCTGAAAGCCTTGCCCGCCGACGTCGGCGTGAGTGAAGGCATCAGGCTGGCGCTTAAAAGCCTGAACCGATGAAGCTCCAACCAGTCACCTTGAGCACACGCACAGAGCTGGCGCGCTTGCTGTTGCTGTGGCTGGTGGCCGTGTTGTGCTTGCAAGGTTTGGCTGCTGCGCGCGCCTTGGCGCTGGGGCCGAACCACCAGCACGCGGTGCTTGAAGGAGCCGCTACGTTGACGCCAATGATGGTGCACGCCAGCGCCAAGACAGCCCTCGAAAAACACGCACACCAAAGCGTTGAGCGGCACCACCACAGCCGCTTGGAAACCAGCCCGCTGACAACGCAGCAAGACAGTGGTCTGGATGGCGTCACCACGAGCTTGTTGATGGCCTTGTCACTGGCACTCACGCCCACGCTGACGATGAGCCTGCCAAAGCCCCTCAAACACAGCGTTGCGCCAAGCGCTGCACTGGTTTGGGCGAGTCACAACGCACAGCCGCCGCGCCGCCCGCCTCGCGTTCAGCGTCTTCGTTGACGCCTTGGTGGCACGGCCTGCAAGCCCAGCGCTTGTGGCCAATGCAACGCCACCCTTTGCCTCTTTCAAGCGCCGCCACGGCCCTGCTGGCCAGGTCCTCCATGCGCTTGTTCACCAGGACTTTCTGCGATGCATTCCCGCCCTTTCGGCCAAGCCCTCGCGGCCTGGCCACTTGCCATGTCGTTCTTCGTTTTGGCGACCCAAGCCACAGCGCAAACCAGCCCCGTTCAAACCACCGAACAAACCACACAAAGTATCGAGATCAAGGCCCGCCACTACATCAACAACATCGGCAGCAGCGACGCCGCGTCACAGGGCAGCATCACGGCCGAATTGCTGAAAAGTCGCCCCGCCCAGCGGCCAGGTGAAGTGCTCGAATTTGTACCCGGCCTGATCGTCACGCAGCACAGTGGTGACGGCAAGGCCAACCAGTACTTTTTGCGCGGCTTCAACCTCGACCATGGCACTGATTTCGCCACCTCGGTGGCGGGTGTGCCTGTGAACATGCCGACACATGGGCATGGCCAGGGTTACACCGACCTGAACTTCATGATCCCTGAGCTGGTGCAGCGCATCGACTACCGCAAAGGACCCTATTTCGCCAGCACGGGCGACTTCAGCTCGGCCGGCTCAGCCGACATCGTCTACCGCAACACCTTGAGCGAGCCCTTCGCGCAACTCACGCTCGGGGGTGAGGGCTATCAGCGCGTGGTGCTGGGCGGCGCCAACGAACTCATGCCAGGCACGCACCTTTTGGCTGCCATCGAGATGGGCCGCAACAACGGCCCCTGGACCGTGCCCGAGCGCCTGCGCAAGACCAGCAGTGTGATCACGCTGAGCGCTGGAACGGCAGCGCAAGGTTGGAGCACCAGCTTGATGAACTACAGCGCACGCTGGACATCCGCCGACCAGGTGCCGCAGCGCCTGATAGACGCCGGCAGCTACAACGGCAAACCCTTTGGCGCCTTTGATTCGTTGGACGCCAGCGATGGTGGCCAGACCACACGGAGCAGCTTGTCGGGCGAGTGGCATCGCACAGAGGGCGGCAGCGCCACGCGCGTATCGGCCTTTGCCATGCACTACGGCCTCACGCTGTGGTCAAACTTCACATACGCACTGGACCGCCCCGAAACGGGCGACCAGTTTTCGCAGCGTGACGACCGCCGCGTGCTGGGCCTGCGTGCCAGCCACACACAGAGCCACGCGCTGGCCGGTTTGGCCGCGCGCAGCGAAGTGGGCTTGAGCCTGCGCGAAGACCACGTTCGAGTCGGGCTTTTTGACACCGCCCAGCGCCAGACCATCAACACCACGCGCGACGACAAGGTGCGCGTGCGCGCGTTGGGGGTCTATGGGCAAACCGCTGTGGAGATGTCGCCCAGTTTGCGCGCTGTGTTGGGGCTACGTGCCGACCAAGCCAACAACCGCGTCAACAGTCTGACCTTGGACGCCAATTCAGGCAGTGCCCAGGCTGCCTTGGTGTCACCAAAATTCAGTCTTGTTGCCGGACCCTTTGCGGCCCTGCCAAAGACAGAATTTTTCTTCAACGCCGGACGCGGTTTGCACAGCAACGACGCGCGCGGCACCACCACCACACAAGACCCCAAAACGGGTGATCCGGTGGACCGGGTGCCCGCACTCGTCGCGTCCCGTGGCTTCGAGTTCGGCGCCCGCACCGAGGCGATAGCGGGCCTGCAAAGTTCGGTTGCTCTGTGGGCCTTGGACTTCAAGTCGGAACTGGTTTACGTGGGTGACGCGGGCGCCACCGAAGCCAGCTTGGCCAGCCGCCGACGGGGCCTCGAATGGAACAACCGTTACGTGCCTGTGCCGTGGTTTTTGTTCGACGCCGACCTGGCCTGGACGCACGCCCGTTTTGCCAACGGCGAGCGCATTCCGAACGCCATCGACAAGGTCGCCAGTTTTGCCGCAACGCTGCGCGACGTGGGCCCTTGGTCCATCAGCTGGCAGTGGCGCTACCTGGGCACGGGTGCACTGGTGGAGGACAACAGCGTGCGCGCAAAAGCGTCGCTCACCAGCAACCTGCGTATCAGCCGCAAGCTCGGCGCCTTGTTTGGCAAGAACGCTGAAGTCACGCTCGACGTTTTCAACTTGAGAAACAGCAAGGTCGACGACATCCAGTACTTCTACGAGTCGCGCGCGGCAGGAGAGGTTCAGGCGGCTGAGGGCCGCCACGTGCACCCGGCTGAACCGCGCAGCGCGCGGTTAACGTTTCGTGTGAGCTATTGATCCCGACGCGGGCAGCGAAGCAAGGTCTTGATCGTTCGGCAGCGTCAGTGCAGGCGCTACGGCATGCCGACCAACTACGCACCTATTCTGCTGCGGGCTTTCTGCGCCGACCGGCCTTGGCAACGGCGCAGGCCAGCGCGGCGATGAAAAGCAGGCCTGGCGTCAGCGGTTCCGACAACGGAACAGTCGACAGGCCCAGCGATGCGTAGGCATTGGCATCAGAGGTGAAATTCTGGACAAAGATCTCCATGTCATCCGATGGGAACAGGAAATTGATCTCGTCGTTGGCCAAGTCCAGAGACAAATTGGCCCACAGGCCACTCGGCAAATCCGCCAGCAAGCTGTTGAATGCATCGGTCAACAAAGCGTCGATCGTGTTCCCGGACAGCTGGCTGAAAACGAAATCGGCTTGTGCGACAAACCCCCCGAAGCCGAATGACGAATGGAATGTCGACTCATGACCGAATTGATCAAGACCCGACAACACAGCAACGTCGAAACCATGGAAGTCCAAAGTCCCGACGGTCCGTGATCCCGGCGGTGGCGGTGGCGGTGGCGGTGGCGGTGGAGGTGGAGGTGGAGGTGGAGGTGGAGGTGGAGGCGGCGGTGTCCTGGTCAGCCTGTCAAGCTCAGCCGTCGAATCGAACCCGCGTTTGACCCCGAGCGTGTTGTGAACCGTGATGCGGGAACCCACTACAACGGCGCCAAATCTTGGGTCTGCTTCGTTGATCGCGGCCGCGATTCGCTGGGCCTTGTCGATCGCCGAGACCACGTCGTCGAAGACGACCCGGACCTTCACGATACGCAGCCCGTCCCCTGGGCCGCAAGCCATGCCGTCGGGCATGCATAGTTCAAATCGCGACTGCCCACCTTTGGTCGGCGCAGAAACATCGATCTGGATGACCGGCGGCGCAGACTGCGCTGCAGATGCCAGCACCGCACTGAATAGTGCCGTCACGATGTGGGGAACACGAGGTACGCGGGCGTTCTTCGTCATGTTCATCTCCACGGCGCGCTAGGCGTTGGCCGGTTGAGGTGGGGACAGATTATGTGCAGAGTCGAGTCCGCGTTGCAATCCCCGCCGACTCGGGGGTAACTAGTGTCTAGTTGGAGGAATGCGTAGCGCAAGCCGACCTGCGACCTGCGACATGCGACCTGCAACATGCGACATGCCACATTGCCGTCGCACGTCGGGGAACTTGGCCCGCTGGCTTCCCACGCTATCGTGCACTCTCGTTTTAAGCGTCTGTTCTTTGCATTCAACGACGGTGCACCGATGTCTCTTGATCGTTCAATTCCCAACCATCTTCCTGTGCCGCAATGCACCCTGGTCAACGCGGGCGCACCGCACTGATGGCAGCTTCAAAGTCCACCGCAGTCTGGGACCTGACGGCTCTGCTCAATGCCGCCGACCCGAAAGCGGCGCGCCCCGAACGCCACCTGTGGCTCGTGCGCCTGATCGAATGGTTGCGCCACGGTGCCGCTGAGGGCGAAACCGGTAACACCCCGCGCCCGGTGCTGCGCCTGAAGCACCTGCTGAACATGCTGGAGCGCCACCCCGCTGAGCGCGAGCGCATCCTGGCGCTGCTGGGCCGCTTCTGGCGCGAGACCGACCTGGCCGCGCTGCTGGCCGACTTCGGCTTCACCGCCCGACGCGACGTGTGGGGCGAAATCGGCGAGCGCCTGGCCTTGCGCTTGCTGCCCGGCACACCCGACACCGACGACGGCGGTGCGCTTTTCCAGCTGCTGTTCACTGCGCCTGACGACGCCGCCTGGCTGGCCGCCATCGACGCCGACACCCTGGCCCGGTTGGCCGCG
>JAYVRO010000596.1:0-9562 GCA_043776165.1 Rubrivivax sp.
AGCAGACCATGCGACAGCCAACTCACAGCGGCATCACGCAGCACCATCAATTCATTCATGAGGGACCTTTGTATCTTGGGGGTAAGTCTGGCCGGGCTCGTAATTGTAGGTGCTCCTGTGCTTTTCCCAGTTGTGGGAAATGCCTAGGGGGCTGGGCGCAATTTTGCTGACCTGGCGCAGATCAGGCCAGATTTTTGCATTGCAACATCAAGCCGGAGACATTCAGCGCTTTTGCCAGACTGCGGCGAAAAAACCGTCGGTGCCATGCTGGTGCGGCCACAGGCGCAGATAGCTGCCTGCTACCAGCCCGGCAAAACCTGAGACGTTCGTGGCCTCAAAAAGAGTTGCTACTGGCAAGGCATCAAATTCACGGCCGTGGCTGGCGTCAAAGGCGGTGGCAATGTCTTCGTTTTCAGCGCGCAGCAAGCTGCAGGTGGCGTAGACCAAGCGCCCGCCAGACTTCAAAAGCCGAGCCGCGCCGGCCAAGATGGCCGTTTGCTTGACTTGCATCTCCTGCACGGACTGCGGCGACTGGCGCCATTTCAGATCCGGGTTGCGTCGCAAGGTACCCAAGCCAGAGCACGGCGCGTCGACCAGCACGCGGTCCATCTTGCCGGCCAACCGCTTGATGCGCTCGTCGCGCTCATGCGCGATCTGCACTGGGTAGACGTTAGACAAGCCACTGCGCGCCAATCGTGGCTTCAAGGCGGCCAAACGATGGCCAGAGGTATCAAAAGCGTAGAGCCGCCCAGTGCTCCGCATGGCCGCACCGAGCGCCAGCGTTTTGCCACCAGCGCCGGCGCAAAAATCGGCCACCATCTCGCCGCGTTTTGCGTCGAGCAAGAGTGCCAGCAACTGGCTGCCTTCGTCTTGCACCTCGACCTCACCTTTAGTGAAGACATCGAGCTTGTTGATGGCCGGTTTGCCTTGCAGGCGCAGGCCCCAGGGTGAATAAGGCGTGGGCACGGCGGCAAAACCGGCGGCCAGCAAAGCGCGTTGAACGTCGTCGCGTTTGGCCTTGAAAGTGTTGACCCGCAAGTCCAGGCCCGCCGGTTCGCTCAGGGCCGCGGACAAGCGCCAAAACGCTTCGTCACCGAGTTGCTCGCGCAGGGCGTTGGCCAGCCAATCTGGTTGGTTGTGCCGCAGTTTGTCGGGCAGGGCGTTGCGGTCCGCCGCCTGCGCTTTGGCCAGCCACTCTTGTTCAGGGACACTCAGTGCGGCGCGCAAGAAACTCTCGTTGCCCGACCAGGCAAGCATGGCCATGCGTCGCTCCAAGGTGCCTGGCCCGCTGTGCGCCAGATGCAGCAGCAGCAAACGTTGGCGCAGCGCGTTGTACACGGTCTCGGCCACGCTGTGGCGTTCACGCTGGCCCAACGCGCGTTCGGCCTTGAAGAAGCCGCTCACTACTTTGTCGGCTGGGGCGTCAAAACGCTGCACTTGGCGCAGCAAATCAGTGGTCAGGTCAAACAGGGCGCCAGGTTGCATCGGCGCATTATCGGCGGCAGGTTCACATCAGCAGTTGCGATGCCCCGGTCAGGTGCTTGACGACACCCCCTTCAACGCGCAATTGGCCCTCAACAAACCAGCGTACCGTTTGGGCGTAGATGACGTGTTCGCTGGCCAGCACTCGCTCGGCCAACGTGCGGGCGTCGTCACCAGCGCGCACGGGCACCACGGCTTGCATGACGATCGGCCCATGGTCGAGATCGGCGGTGACAAAGTGCACCGTGGCGCCGACCACTTTGCAGCCTGTGTCCAGCGCGCGCTGATGCGTGTGCAGGCCCGGGAAGGCCGGCAAGAGCGAGGGATGAATATTGAACAAACGGCCAGCGAAGTGGCCAACAAAGGCGGGGCCTAAGACGCGCATGAAGCCGGCCAGCAGGACAACATCGGGCTCGTGCGCATCGATGGCGCAACGCAGCGCCGTGTCGAAGTCTTCGCGCTGCGCGAAGGCCTTGTGGTCGACCACCTCGGTGCTGATGCCCCGCTCAATGGCATAGGCCAAGCCATGGGCATCCGCCCGATTGGACAACACCGCCACCACCTGGGCGGGCCATGCTTCATCAGCGCAACGCTGCACGATGGCCTGCATGTTCGAGCCCCGGCCCGAGATCAGGATGACGATGCGTTTGGGCTGATGATTCATGGCGCGTTTGACGTGGCGGCGCAGTGTAGCCAGCGTTGCCAATGAGCAGCGCAATGAGCAGCACAAAGAGCCGCACTGGCCTGCGAGAATCCGCCCCCCAACGTCACTGCACTGCACAGCACATCATCATGCGTTCCCGCGTCCTTTCTGGCATGCGCCCCACTGGCGCCCTGCACCTCGGCCACTACCACGGCGCGCTCAAGAACTGGGTTCGCTTGCAAGACGAGCACGAATGCTTCTATTTCGTGGCCGACTGGCATGCACTGACCACCCATTACGAAGACCGCGACGTCATCGAAAAAACCGTCTACGACATGGTCATCGATTGGCTCGCCGCGGGCCTGGACCCCGAGCGCTGCACGATCTTCATCCAAAGCCGGCTGCCCGAACACGCTGAGCTCTTCACGCTCTTGGCCATGGGCACGCCCCTGGGCTGGTTGGAACGTGTGCCGACCTACAAAGATCAGATTGAAAAACTCAAAGACCGCGACCTGGCGACCTATGGTTTTTTGGGTTACCCGCTACTGCAAGCGGCCGACATCCTGATCTACAAAGCGACTTACGTACCCGTGGGTGAAGACCAGTCCTCGCATGTGGAGCTCACACGTGAAGTGGCGCGGCGCTTCAACCACTTGTATGGCCGCCGCCCCGACTTTGATGCCCAGGTGGCCGCCACGTTGGCCAAGCTGCCCAAAGACGACGCGCGTTACTTTGACAAGCAGCGCAAGGCTTTTGGTGAAACCGGTTCTGCTGAGGCGCTGGCCAAAGGCGAGGGCATGGTGATGAAGGCGGCAACCCATGTCGAAGGATGGTCGACCGAGGACAGCGAGTTGTTGGCGGGCCACCTGCGCAGCAGTGGCAAGACCATCCTCACCGAACCCAAAGCGCTGCACACCGAGGTGACCAAATTGCCCGGCTTGGATGGTGCCAAGATGAGCAAGAGCTACGGCAATGCCATCGCCATGCGCGAAGAACCAGCGCAAGTGCAAGCCAAGATTGCGCGCATGCCCACCGACTCCCAGCGTGTGCGCCGCACCGACCCCGGTGACCCAGCGCGCTGCCCGGTGTGGCAGTTCCACAAGGTCTACAGCGACAGCGCCACACAAACCTGGGCGTCGACAGGTTGCAAGACCGCAGGCATTGGCTGCCTGGAATGCAAGCAGCCGGTGATTGATGCCATCCTCAAACAACAAGAACCCTGGCGCGAACGTGCCGAGAGCTACCTGAGTAATCCCAAGCAAGTGCACTGGATTGTTGAGATGGGCACCGAGCGCGCGCGCACCGTGGCGCGCCAGACCATGAAAGATGTGCGTGAAGCCATGGGCCTGAATTACTAAGGTCAGAAATTAGAACTCCGACAGCGACATCATGCAAACCATCGAACTCAACCCTGACGCTCCGGCTGTGGCCAGCGTCATCGTGCTGCACGGCCTAGGCGCCGATGGCACGGATTTTTTGCCCATGGCCGACGAGATTGACCTCCGCGCCATCGGTCCCGTGCGCTGGTTGCTGCCGCGCGCGCCCGTGCGGCCCGTCACGCTCAATGGCGGCCAGCCCATGCGTGCCTGGTACGACATCCGTGGCACGGATCTGGCGCGGCGTGAAGACGAAGACGGGCTGCGCCAGACCTTCGCATTGGTGCACCAGCTCATCCACAAGGAAGTGGCCCGCGGAGTGCCAGCGCGGCGCATCGTGCTGGCGGGTTTTTCGCAAGGCTGTGCGATCACCTTGGGCGCGGGCATTCGGCATGACCAGCGCCTGGCCGGCTTGGCCGGTTTGTCGGGCTACTTGCCACTGGCCGACAAGACCGCCGCTGAGCGCCATGCCGCCAACGCCGATGTGCCCATCTTTCAGGCCCATGGCCGACGCGACGCGATGGTCACGATGGAGCGCGGCGCCGCCGGGCGCGACGCGCTCAGCGCGCTGGGTTACAAAGTCGCTTGGCACGACTACCCCATGGAACACAGCGTGTGCATGGAAGAAGTGACGGCGCTGAATCAATGGCTGCTGCAGGCGTTGACTGCTTAAGCTGTCTGCCTGAACTGTCTGCATGAGCTGCCCGCATGAGCTGTCTGCGTAAAGTCTTCTGTTAACCGCCCTCGTCAACCGCTTTTACCCAAGAAACCAACCATGAAAAATTTGTTCATTCGCCCCGCACGCATTGCCGTGATGGTCGCCCTGTTCGCCACCGGTTTTGCCAGCACAGCGGCCTTGGCCGACGCGCCCTTTGCCAAAGGCCAGGCCCCCGGCTGGTACCGCATGCAGTTGGGTGGTTTCGAAATCACGGCCTTGTCTGACGGCACCGTGGCTTTGCCTGTGGACAAACTGCTCACCAATACGACGGCGGAAAAGGTGACATCGCTGCTCGCACGCTCGTACCTGAAAGCACCGGTGGAGACCTCGGTCAACGGGTACCTTATCAACACGGGCAGCAAACTCGTGCTCATTGACACCGGTGCTGCGGGCCTGTTCGGCCCCACGCTGGGCAAACTGCTCGCCAACCTTAAAGCTTCAGGTTACCAACCTGAACAGGTCGATGAGATCTACATCACGCACATGCACGCCGACCACGTGGGCGGCTTGATGAGTGGCGACAAACGCAGCTTCCCCAACGCGGTGGTGCGTGCCGACATGCGCGAAGGCGACTTCTGGCTGAGCAAGGCCAACATGGACGCCGCACCGGCCGACGCCAAAGGCTTCTTCCAGGGCGCCATGGCGTCGATGAACGCCTACGTGGCCGCTGGCAAATTCAAGCCCTTTGACGGTGAGGTGGAGCTCGTCCCCGGCATTCGCGCCTTGCCAGCGCGCGGCCACACGCCGGGTCATTCTCTCTACGTTGTAGAAAGCCAAGGTGAAAAGCTCGTGGTGTGGGGCGACCTGATGCACGTGGCTGCGGTGCAGTTTGTTGAGCCCAAAACCACCATCCAGTTCGACAGTGACCCCGCCGCCGCAGGCCCGCAGCGCGAAAAGAACTATGCCGACGCCGCCAACAAGGGCTACTACGTGGCCGTGGCGCATGTCTCGTTCCCGGGCATTGGTCGTTTGCGCAGTGAAGGCAGTGGTTACCAGTGGATGAACGCGAATTACAGCGCGTCGAAGTGATTCGCAGGCACGACGCGCCGCAACCTTTTCACGCCTGACCCTACCCCAGGGGTGCCCCGCTGGCTGCGATCCACATCACCGACATTGAAAGCGCCATCAACTGGTGGCGCGATCGCTCACCCTCGCCCGACGGCATCACGGCGTGCGCCGAAGTGCGTGCCTTGGCCGAGGTCTATGCACTGCTTGTCTACTACCGTGAAACCTTGGCGGATGAGGTCAGCATGCCCAGCAAGGCGCGAAACGCCTGGTTGATGTGGTACGCCAGCACGCCAGACGCACCTTGCATTGCCATCTGCTCAACAAGTCAGGGCGACGAGGTGTGCAAAGGCTGTGGTCGTACTTTTGACGAAGTGCAGCGCTGGACGGAAATGGGCCCCACCGATAAACGCAGTGTGTGGCGGCGCATCACCATGCAAGGCACGGCCTGGCGCTTTAACCGCTATGCCGAGCGCGCGCTGGAGGCCACAGGCGTGGACCATCCTTCGGCTGAGGTGTTTGCCAGAGTTCAGCCGAAAGTTCGATTCAAGGGCCGCACTTGAGCATCACGCGGCTGACCAGCCTGCGCCGCATGCTGCCTTTGGCTTGGCCAGTGCTGGTGGGCCAGCTCTCGGTGGTGGCATTTGCAACCATCGACACCATGCTCGTGGCACGCTACTCGGCCACCGACTTGGCGGCGCTGGCGGTGGGTTCGGCGGCCTACATCACCATCTTCATTGGCCTCATGGGTGTGGTGATGGCCGTGAGCCCCATCGCCGGGCAACTCTTTGGTGCCAAGAAGTTTTTGCATGCGGGACAGCAGTTGCACCAAGCCGCATGGCTGGCCTTGGCGCTGGCCTTTGTGGGCTGTTTGCTGTTGGTCTTTCCCGCCCCGTTCCTGGCCCTGTCGCAGGCGTCACCCGAGGTGGAAGGCAAGGTACGCGGTTACCTTGGGGTGCTGGCGTTTTCCTTGCCCGCTTCGCTCCTGTTCGCTGCATTTCGTGGCTTCAACACAGCAGTGTCTCGGCCCAAGGCAGTGATGGCGCTGAATCTGGGCGGCCTGGCGCTGAAGGTGCCCTTGTCGGTTCTGTTTCTGAACGGCTGGTCCGCTGTGGGCCTGCCCGCCTTGGGCGTGCAAGGTTGCGCCCTGGCCACGGCCGTGGCGATGTGGTCGCAGCTGGGCGTGGCCCTGTGGCTGCTAAGGCGCGACCCCTTTTACCGCGCCTTCGGTTTGGGACAGGGCGGTATGCAGCGCCCCGACAGGGTGGCCATGGTTCAGCAACTCCGCCTCGGCGTCCCCATGGGCTTGGGCATCCTCATCGAGGTGAGTGCTTTCAGCATGATGGCGATCTTCATCGCGCGACTGGGCACGACGCAAGTGGCGGGGCATCAGATCGCCGTCAACCTGGTGTCCTTGATGTTCATGTTGCCGATGGCCATGGCACAGGCCACCAGCACCTTGGTGGCGCAAAGCGTGGGCGCGCGAGACTTGGTTGCAGCGCGCCGCTTGGGTTGGCACGGTCTGCAGCTGGGCCTGGCAGTGGCCGCGTTGTTGGGCCTGGTGGTGTTCTTCGCGCGCAGCGCCGTGGTGGGCTGGTACACGCAAGACGCCGCAGTGCGCGCCGCAGCCTTGGCACTGCTGGCTTGGTTGCCGCTGTTCCACTTGGCCGATGCAGCCCAGGTGATGGTGGCATTTGCCTTGCGCGCCTGGCGAGTGGCCACCTTGCCCATGCTGATCTTTGCTGTGTGCCTATGGGGCGTGGGTTTGGGCGGTGGTTTTGTTGTCGCTTTTGATGTACTGGGCATCACGCCAGTGTTCTTGCGCGGTGCGCCGGGGTACTGGGTGGCCAGCACGCTGGGCCTGGCCATGGCGGCCCTGGCGTTGGGTGTGTGCATGGCCTGGGTGCTGCGCAAACAAATGCCAGAAGCCGCGCAGCCCACGGTGTGAATCTGATCACTGGCTAACCGGCAACTCCAGCACAAAACAGCTGCCGCCACCGGGCCGCGTTTCGCAACGCACCTTGCCGCCGTGTCGTTCGGCGATCTGGCGCACCAGGGCCAGCCCCAGGCCCACACCACCTTCGCGCTCGGCATGGCCCGGTAAGCGAAAGAAGGGCTCAAAAATCCGCTCTCGGTAGGCCTCAGGAACGCCCGGGCCACGGTCGCAAACGCGCACGCTCGCCAAGCCGTTGGCCCGACTGATGAGGAGTTCAATGTCGTGAGCGCCGCCTGGGCTTGACGCGCCGTAGCGGCGCGCGTTTTCCAGCAGGTTGCGGATGGCACGACGCAGCAGCCGCTCGTCGCCAGCCACGGTCAGCTCTGGGCCTTGCACCAGGGCGTCAACCCGGGCGGCTTCTTCAGCGGCCAGGCCCAGCAGCTCCACACCATGGCTCATGTCAATGATTAACGATGCGTCCAACCGGCTCGCCAGCAGCACCTCTTCCACCAGGGCGTCAAGCTCGGCAATGTTGGTGGCAATTTCTTTGCGCAGGGTCGCGCGTTGGGCGGGCGTGGCCTCGGCGTTTGTATCGTCGGCCAGGGCCACGGCCATCTTCAAGCGCGCCAAGGGCGAGCGCAGCTCGTGGCTGGCGTTGGCCAGCAAACTTTGGTGCGAGCGCAACAAGGCCTCGATGCGGGTTGCCGCACGGTTGAAGCTCGCACCCAGGGCGGCCACTTCGTCCTGCCCTTCTTCGGCCACACGCTGATGCAAAGCGCCTTGGCCAAAAGCTTCAACGCCTTGCTTGAGTGCCTCAAGTCTGCGCGTCAAGCGTCGCACCACAGGCCAAGCGCCTGCGGCCACAGCCACGAACATCAACACCAGCAAGAGCGCCAAACCAACGCCGTCAGGCAACATGCGCATGGCCAACATGGCTGGCGGCGGCGCTGCGTTGTTGGCCGCACCACCTTGGCCACGGCCACCGCCCGGGCGCATCACCCACAAAGTGCGGCCATCAGCCAAGCGCATGGCTTGGGCACGTTGTACGGCGCCGTCTGCCTCGCGCCGCGCATAGGCGTCAGAGGTTGCGACGCGCTGGCCTTTTGCGTCGTCCAGTGCCATGGGCAGGCGCAAACGAAGCGACCAATCGCGCAGCGCCATCGCCTGGTCCGCGCGCGGCGCATCGGCGGCTGGCAAAGTGCGCTCCAGCAGATCGACCCAGGCCGCCAGTCGGTCTTGCGCCGCGCCCTCTGTGCGCACACGTTCGCGGTCCAGGTGCTGTTGCACCATCCAACCCGAGGCAAAAGCAAACAGCGCCAATGCGGCCACCACGGTGAGCCAGATGCGGACGTACAGCGAGCGCATGGGAAGGGGACGCTAGGGCGTCAGTTCGGCGACGGCAGGACGGGAAACTGGTTGCCAGCGAAGGCGCACGACCAGTTCAGCCATCCAGGTCTTGTTTACGTGCAAAAACATAGCCCGTGCCGCGCACGGTGAGCACCCGCTTGGGCGTCTTGGGGTCGTCTTCGATCACGGCGCGTATGCGCGAGATGTGCACATCGATGCTGCGGTCAAACGCCTCTAGCGGATGGCCTTTGAGCGAGTCCATGATCTGGTCGCGTGACAGCACACGCCCCGGGCTTTGTGCCAGCACCACCAGCAAATCGAATTGGTGACTGGTCAGGTCACAGGGCTTGCCATCAAGCCGCGCTTGGCGCGCGCCGCAGTCGATCTCCAGGCGTCCGTAGGCCAGCACATCGTCGTCACCGGGGTCGGGCGCGGCGCGACGCAGCAGGGCTTTCACACGGGCTAACAATTCACGTGGTTCGAAAGGTTTGGGCAGGTAGTCGTCGGCCCCCAACTCCAAGCCCACGATGCGGTCCATGGGCTCACCGCGTGCCGTGAGCATGAGCAGCGGCAGGCGGCGCGTTTTGGCGTCAGCCCGCAGCTCGCGCGTGAGCTCCAGGCCGTCGCCGTCGGGCAGCATCAGGTCGAGCAGCAGTGCGTCATAAGTCGTTTGACGTATTCGCTCACGGCCCGCGCCCAAGCTGCCCGCCACGTCGATGTCATAGCCGCTGCGGCGCAGGTAGTCGCCCACCATGGTAGTGAGCCGCGCGTCGTCGTCAATCAGCAGCAGCCGTGCGCTCATCTCGCTAAGTTGTCATGTCAATCGTTGATTGACGAACTTCAGGGCTTTTTGTCGAGCGCACCGCGCTCGGCCTGGTGGCGCTGCATCATCGAGCGGCGCTCGGCCATGCGCTCGGCCATGCGCTCCGACAGCTGCTTGCGTTGGTCGGGTGACAGCACGCGGCTCACGTCGAGCATGACTTGCGACATGCGTTTGCTCGCGGCGTCATGCTGCGCCATGATTTGCTGGCGATTGGCTTCCACCGCGCGGGCGT
>JAYVRO010000597.1:0-2840 GCA_043776165.1 Rubrivivax sp.
TCCAGGCCGTATTTGGCGAGCTGGCCCACCTTGTAGTTCTCCAGCACAACGTCTGCGTTGCGTGCCAGTTCACGCACCTGGTCAGCACCTTGGGCGCTGGCGATGTCGATGGCGATCGAGCGTTTGCCGCGGTTGGTGCTGAGGTAATACGTCGCCATGCGATCGCTCTTTTCACCCCACCAAGGCGGGCCCCAACTGCGCGTGTCGTCGCCCGTGCCTGGGCGTTCCACTTTGATGACGTCGGCGCCGTAGTCAGCCAGCAACTGGCCCGCCCAGGGGCCGGCCAGCACGCGGGAAAGATCGAGAACGCGAATGCCTTTGAGGGGTTGCGGTGTGGTCATGTGGAACGTTGGTATTGCAGTTGGGATCAGTGCTCAGACAGCGCACGGGCACTTCGACAGGCTCAGTGCGAACGGCCTGAATAGCGTGACCTTGAATGCACTGAGGTGCAACGTCAATTGAAGGCCTGGATGCCCGTGATGGCGCGGCCCAAGATCAGCGCGTGAATGTCGTGCGTGCCCTCGTAGGTGTTCACCACTTCCAGATTCACCACGTGGCGGATGACGCCAAATTCGTCGCTGATGCCGTTGCCGCCCAGCATGTCGCGCGCCGTGCGGGCGATGTCCAGGGCCTTGCCGCAACTGTTGCGTTTCACGATGCTGGTGGCCTCCACGCTGGCGGTACCGGCATCCTTCATGCGCCCGAGTTGCAAGCAGCCTTGCAGGCCCAGACTGATCTCGGTCAGCATGTCAGCGAGCTTCTTTTGCACCAACTGATTGGCTGCCAATGGGCGGCCAAATTGCTGGCGCTCCATCGTGTATTGGCGGGCCCTGGCAAAGCAGTCTTCGGCCGCACCCAAGGCGCCCCAGGCGATGCCGTAGCGTGCGCTGTTCAGGCAGGTAAACGGGCCCTTCAAACCCCGAAGATCGGGCAGGGCGTCTTCTTCGGGGCAGAACACGTTGTCCATCACGATCTCGCCCGTGATGCTGGCGCGCAGGCCGACTTTGCTGTGGATTGCTGGGGCGCTCAAGCCCTTGGCGCCTTTGTTCAAGATGAAGCCGCGGATCTGCCCGCCGTCGTCCTTGGCCCAGACCAAGAACACGTCTGCAATGGGCGAGTTGCTGATCCACATCTTGGCGCCGCTCAGGCTGTAACCGCCGGGCACGGCCTTGGCGCGCGTGACCATGCTGCCGGGGTCACTGCCGTGGTTGGGCTCCGTCAAACCAAAACAGCCAATCCACTCGCCGGTGGCCAGCCGCGGCAGGTACTTTTGCTTTTGTGCTTCGCTGCCAAACTCGTTGATGGGCACCATCACCAGCGAGCTTTGCACGCTCATCATCGAGCGGTAGCCGGAGTCAACACGCTCCACTTCACGGGCGATGAGGCCGTAACAAACGTAGTTCATGCCCGCGCCGCCATAGGCCTCGGGGATGGTGGCGCCCAGCAGGCCCAGCGCGCCCATCTCGCGGAAGATAGCGGGGTCGGTGCTGCCATTTCGAAAGGCGTCCGTTACCCGTGGCAGCAAGCGTTCTTGACAGTAGGCCGCAGCGCTGTCGCGCACCAAACGTTCGTCGCTGGTCAGTTGCTGGTCGAGAAGGAGGGGGTCGTCCCATAGAAATCGGGCGTGGCTGGCCATGATGTGTCCTTGAAGTCGGTGATGGGAACGGATGTAGAAAGCGATGTCCTGGATATGCACGATATCAAGCCAGCAAAGTGCCATCCTTTAGAATCTGGTTGATTCAACCAATATTGGCGGTGAACATGACGACGCAGACCATAGGGCTGTTCGAGGCCAAGACACATTTTTCAGAGCTGGTGGCGCGTGCTGAAGCGGGTGATGAAGTGGTCATCACGCGCCATAACAAACCGGTTGCGCGGCTGGTTCCTATCAGTGAAATAACGCCCCAACAATTGCAGCGCAGGCGTGATGCCCTGGCCAGCTTGCAGGCCATTGGCGCCGAGGTGGCCGAGCGCGGTGGGCCCATCACCCGAGAAGAGATCTTGTCGTGGGTGCAAGAAGGCCGCCGATGATCATTTTGGATACCTCGTTTGCGCTGGCCATGGTGATGCCCGATGAAGCGCGCCCGGCCACCATGGCCAGTGCGCTCGAGACGCGACTGGTGGCGCCGAGCCTGTGGCCATTGGAAGTGGCGAGTGCGCTGCGCAACAGCGTGCGTCGCGGGCGCATCAAGCCTGAACAGGTGGCGCCCATTTGCGCCGCGCTCGACCCCTTTGAGATTGAAGTTGCTGCGGCCACCCACACGCAGATTTTTCGCCACTACGAGCTGGCGCAAAACAATGCGCTGACGCCTTACGACGCGGCTTACCTTGAATTGGCCATGCAGCGTCGCTGCGCACTCGCAACGCTGGACAAGGCGCTGGCCACGGCAGCGTCGCGTCTGGGCATTCGCGTGTTGACCTGAGCATCCAAGTCACCCCGTTTCGAGTCCTCTTTTAATTCCTCTTTTAATTCCATCTGTACAAAGTTCGAGCCCCCCAATGAAAGCCTCAGAAATCCGTTCCACCTTCTTGAAGTACTTTGAATCCAAGGGCCACACCATCGTGGCCAGCAGCCCGGTGGTGCCGGGAGACGACCCCACGCTGCTCTTCACCAACGCGGGCATGAACCAGTTCAAAGACGTGTTTTTGGGCTTTGACAAACGAGCTTACACACGTGCCACTACCAGCCAAAAATGCATACGCGCCGGGGGCAAGCACAACGACCTGGAGAACGTGGGCTACACGGCGCGCCACCACACCTTTTTCGAGATGCTGGGCAACTTCAGCTTTGGCGACTACTTCAAACACGACGCCATCCAGTACGCGTGGGAGCTGCTCAC
>JAYVRO010000598.1:0-2839 GCA_043776165.1 Rubrivivax sp.
GCCGGTTGCCGGCGAACGCCGCGATGAAGCGACCATTGCGCAATTCGAGCCGGTCAACCGGCGCGTCGTAATCGATCTCGACACCCAGCCGCTCGGCGCTGCGGTAATACGCGTTGACCAGCGCCTTGCCGCCGCCCATGAAGAAAGCGTTGGTGCGCGCGACATGCAGTGCACCCGAAAGCGGCGGCTGGAAATGCACGCCGTGCGTACGCATCCACGGCCGGCAGGTCGACGATGCTGTAATGACGAGCCGAGCGAGCTTCTCGTCGGTGACGCCGCCTGTCACCTTGAGCAAGTCCTGCCAGAATTCTTCTTCCGGATAGGCGTCGACGAGCACGTCCTGCGGCGCATCGTGCATGCAACGCAGATTGCGGGTGTGCGGCGAATTGCCGCCGCGCCATTCGCGCGGCGCGGCTTCGAGCAGCAGCACCGAGGCGCCGGCCTCGCGCGCCATCAGCGCCGCGCACAGGGCCGCGTTGCCGCCACCGATGACGAGGACGTCGTGCATAGTGGGAATTTGTTGTGGCCTGACTGAGTTAGTGACTGACGCGCTGACGGGCTGAGCCCCGTCAAGCGCCTGCTTCTCGCGCCCAATGGCGCAGGGCTGCGGCTGGCGTCAGCACCGGTATGCCATCCAATGTTTTCAAGATCAACAAGTCTTTGTCGCCTGACACCAATGCCTTGGCTTGGCAGGCCAGCGCAAGCTGCACAAAGTTTTCATCCTGCGGGTCGCGGCATCGGCTGGGGCCGATGTCTGTGGGCTCAAACCAATCGGCCGCGCCATGCAAGTCGCGCAGCAACCATTTGCGGTCTTCGAGGCTCAGATAGCGGTCAAATTTGGGGCGCCACAGGCGCGTCTCAAGCTCGGAGAAAGTCTGCGCCGAGAACACCAATCTTGCATGGCTCAGAACATGTTGCAGCACTTGTGCGGGGAGTGAATCAGCCAACAAAGCGGCGCTGATCAAGACGTTGGTATCAACAACGTAGCGATCAGCTCTCATCGGCCAGCAGCTTGGCCAAGGCCGTGGGTGTCAAGCCGCGATCGGCTGCGCGCTTGGATACACGCGCCATGGTGTTTTGAAGGCGGTCTGCGTAAAAAGCGCGCATGCCTTCAAAGTCGTCGGCCGAGACCATCACGCCCACAACGCGGTCGCGCCGCGTCACGCGCACGGGGCCTTGCTGGGCGCGATCGATGAATTCGCCAAACTTGGTTTTGGCGTCATTGGCGGTAAAGGTGGTGACGTTCATGTGCTGCGATGCCTAACGACGAGAAGGCCGCATCTTAGTCGAATCGAACGATTCGGCTTGATTGTTCGATTCATGCGCACGCACACGCACGCACACATTCACGTCCTTGCCTAAACTACCCGCGCCAACACCCTGTCCACCATCACCCCGCTTTGCCCCAGGTAGTTGGCGGGGTCGCACAGCTTGGCCAGCTCGGCGCGGCCCAGGTGTTTGTTGACTTGCTCGTTTTCGCACAGCAGGTCCAGCAAGAGACGGCGTTGCTTGCTGGCTTGGATGCAGATGTCGTAGACCAGGTCATGCGCGAACTCTCGGCCCAGGAATGGCCCCAAACCCATCATCACGGCTTCGCTCATGACCAGGCCGTGGGTCATGTCAATGTTGCGGCGCATGGCGTCTTTGTCGACCTCCAGACCTTCCAAAACGAAGCGCGATTGTTTGAGCGCACCGGCCATCAGGCAAAAGGCCTCGGGCAGCACGATCCATTCGATTTCCCAGGGGCCGGTGCTGCGCTCGTGGTCGGCCACCATGGCGTCCATCAAGGCGGCGGCGTGCTGGCGTACAACGCTGATCTGGGCGTGGATGTAGCAGCTGCTGATGGGGTTGCGCTTCTGCGGCATGGTGCTGCTGCTGCCGCGACCATGGTGAAAGGGCTCGAACACTTCACCGACTTCGGTTTGCATGAGCAATTTCACGTCCATGCTCAGCTTGCCCAAGGTTCCGCCCAAGAGTCCCAGAAACGTGCCCACTTCGGCAATGTTGTCGCGGATGGTGTGCCAGGCAATCACCGGCTGTTGCAAGCCGAGCTCAGTGCACAGGCCGGCTTGCGTTTCCATGGCCCCGGTTTGCAGCGACGCGAGCGTGCCTGCAGCGCCTGCAAATTCACCCACCAGCACGCGGCTGCGCAGTTGCGCCAGGCGCTCTTGATGGCGAAGCATGGCCGCGAGCAGCCCGGCCACCTTGTAGCCAAAGGTCACAGGAATGGCTTGCTGCAAATTGCTGCGACCCATCATGGGCGTGTCGCGGTGCTCTCTGGCCAGCTTGGCCATGGCGTTGACGATGGCCGTCATCTCAGCTTCGACCAAGCTCAACGCTTCGCGGATTTGCAGCACTGTGGCGGTGTCTGTGATGTCTTGCGTGGTGGCGCCCCAATGGCAGTATTCACCGAGCTTGTCGCGGCACAACGAGTTGAGTTGCGAGACCACGCCCAGGATGGGGTAGCCGATGCGCTCGGTTTGCTGGCGCAACTTGACCATGTCGATTTGGCTGACATGGCAGTGGCTGACGATTTCGTCAGCGGCTTCTTGCGGGATGATGCCCAGCCGCGCTTGCACGATGGCCAGGGCGCGTTCGATGTCGAGGTACTTCTGCGTGCGGTTGTCGTCACTCCACACGGCGCGCATGGCGTCGCTGGTGAAGATGCCTTGGAAGATGTTGCTGTCAATGATGGAAGAGGGCATGTTGCTTTTTGAGTTGTTAACGTTTCAGATCATCAGCGCAAAGTGGCGCTGGCTTCCATGGTCAACCAGCCGTCATGGTCGTTGGCCCAGAGCTTGACGGTGTTGCCGTCACGTTGGCCGTTCACGGCCATGGT
>JAYVRO010000599.1:0-2819 GCA_043776165.1 Rubrivivax sp.
TGAACGAATTCGCCATCCTCATCACGGCGCGGCACTGGACGTCACAGTACGAATGGTTTGCGCACCACAGCCTGGCCATGAAGGCGGGCCTGAGCCCCCAGATCACCGAGCAGTTGGCGCTTAACAAACGACCTGAGGGGATGAGCGAAGACGAAACGGTCGTGTACGACTTTTGCACCGAATTGCACCAACAAAAGAACGTGACCGACGCCACGTACCACAAGGCGATCAAGCTGTTCGGCGACAAGGGCGTGATGGACTTGATCGGCGTGAGTGGCTATTACACGGTCGTGTCGATGACGCTGAACGTGGCGCGGGTACCCTTGCCCGCTGGTGAGCCCAACCCACTGAAGTAAGCGGCGCGCGTCCGCGTGCGGTGTGCCTGTTGAATAGCTTATGTCGACTGTTAATAAGGCTTGAACGATGATCCCCACTTCCTGGTTCGCCACGCGCGCTTTTGTCGGCGCAGTGCTTCTCTTCTCGGCCAGTGCGCAGGCCGAGGTCGTGCGGTTTGAGGTCCTGCAAAACGCGCCCGCGTTCGAGGGCCGCAGCTTCGCCAACGTGGGGCCTTACGTGATGATCACGGCACGGGCCACCATCGCGGTGGACCCCGCCGACCGGCGCAATGCCGTCATCACCGACATCGCCAACGCACCGCGCAATGCTATGGGCCTTGTCGAGGCCACGGCCGATGTGGTCTTGCTGCGCCCGGCCGACCCCGCGCGCGGCAATGCCACGCTGCTGGTGGACGTGCCCAACCGCGGGCGCAAGCTCGCGCCGCAGCTCTTTGACGACGCAGGCCAGCCCGGCGCCAACAACGCCAAAGTGGCGGCTGATGCAGGCATCGGCTTCTTGCACCGGCAGGGCTACGCACTGGCCTGGATTGGCTGGCAGGGGGACATTCCCTCGCAGCCGGGGCAGTTGGCGATGACCGCCCCGGCGCTGCGCGGCGTGACCGGTGCAGCCCGTGACGAGTTTGTTTTTGATCACGGCCGCACACCCGCCGCGGCCACGCTGTCGTCGTCGATCGGTGACCCGTCGACATTGGCTGTGACGGTGCGCGCCAAGTGGGACGCGCCGCGCGAAACACCAGCGGGCTTGTCCGCTCGCGCCACAGGCGCCTCAAGCATTGAGATCACTCGACCCGCCCAGGGTTTTGACGCCGGCGCTTTGTACGAGGTGACCTACCAAGCCCGCGACCCGGTGGTGCTGGGCCTGGGCTACGCCGTCACCCGTGATGTGGTGGCCTATCTGCGCAGCCATACCGGTGCAGGCAACCCCCTGGCCGTGAATGGCCGCGCCACCGTGCAGCGTGCCATTGGTTTTGGCGTGTCGCAATCAGGCCGTTTTTTGCGCGACTTTTTGTACCTCGGTTTCAATGAAGACTTGGCTGGCGCCAAAGTCTTTGAAGGCCTCATGCCGCACGTGGCCGGGGCACGGCGCATGGCCACCAACGTGCGCTTTGGCCAGCCCGGGCGCAACGCGCGCCATCCGCAAGACCCGGCGTGGCAAGCCGACCTCTTTCCTTTCACCTACGACAGCTTGCTAGACCCGCTGAGCGGCCGCCGCGACGGGCTGATGCAACGCTGCCGCGCCAACGCCACCTGCCCACGCGTCATCCAGACCGACAGTGAACACGAATGGTGGGCCTCACGCGCTTCGCTGCTCGTCACCGACATCGCCGGCAACCACCTGGATCTGCCCAGCGACGTGCGCGCCTACATGATCGCGGGCACACCGCACTTTGCTGAACCCGGCGATCGTTTGCGCAGTGCGCCCGCCATGGCCTTGGCCGTCAACCCCCTGCATGCCGGGCCCCCACTGCGCGCGCTGCTCAGCGCGATGCAGGCCTGGATCACAACAGGAGAAGCGCCACCAGCGAGCCGCGTGCCCATGCGTGCGCACGGCACTTTGGTGGCCGCACAGCAGGCCGTGTCACAAGGCACCCCCGGTTTGCCCTACAGCGCCATCTACACAGGCGCGAGCTTCACCGACCCCACCGTGACGCCGGCCAAGATCCTGGGCACCTACCCCGTTTTTGTGCCGCGCGCTGACAGCGACGGCATGGCCATCGCGGGCATCCGCATGTTGCCGCTGGCCGTGCCTCGCGCCAGCTACACCGGCTGGAACCCGCGGGCAGTGGGTTTTGGCCCAGGCGCGCTGTTCCCGTTGCAAGGGGCCGTGCTGCCCTTTGCCGCCACACGTGCTGAGCGCGAAGCGGCGCGCGACCCGCGCCTGTCGATCGCCGAGCGCTACCTGGATGGCACAGCGTATGTCGAGGCGGTGCGTTCAGCAGCGGCTCAGCAAGTGGCTGAGCGCTTGCTGTTGCCTGAAGACGCACAGCGTGCGGTGGAACTGGCGGCGCAAGATCGGCTGGCGCAGTTGCGCTGAATTCTTCACCCAAAGTGGCTGTGGGTATTGGGTTCATGATCCTAGAAACCGCAGTTGGACGCGCCAGAGCGTGCCGCGATGCGCCAGGGTGGCAAGGCGCGGACCACAGCGATGCCCTGCGGCATCGCGCGGATTCGCAACGCCGCCAGCGTGGTGCAGCGTGGTGCGCTCGGGTGTGTAGCGCTGTCACCCAACAGGTGAATTTCTTCGTGAGCCCAAATTTCAGTATTCATGCGGTCTATCCAGCGGTGGAGAGCGGTCAACTGCGGTTTCTAGGATGATTGGTTTCATGGCTTGCGGGTAGCGGCCATGGCGAGCGAGGCACCCGTACATCGCCGCCGACAACTTTTGGCGCATCGTCCAGAGCTTCTTCTCCAGAAATAGCGGCCTGCTTGGCGGGGCTTATCGGGCCATTGACGACTTTGCAA
>JAYVRO010000600.1:0-2814 GCA_043776165.1 Rubrivivax sp.
GTTGGCTGCGCAAGTACTCCAGGTCACGTTTGACGGTCGCCCGAGATGCCTCCAGCTCTGCCATGAATTCACCCATCGAGACGCTGCCACGATGACGAACGAGTGACTCGATGCGGTAGAGCCTCGCGGTGTTGCTCATTGGCCAGCCATTCGCGCCGAGATTCGTTCTGGCCTACTAGAACAAACCCACAACAGCGCCCTTTTCGTCTAACCCGATGCGTTCCGCTGCTGGGGTCGGCGGCAGACCGGGCATGGTCATCACGTCGCCACAAACCATCACAACAAAACCTGCGCCAGCTGCCAGCCGTACTTCACGCACATTGAGCACATGCCCTGTTGGTGCACCCAGGGCACGGGGGTCGGTTGAGAAGCTGTACTGCGTCTTGGCGATGCAAACCGGCAAGCGGCCATAGCCCGCTTTTTCGAGCTCATCGATGCGCGCGCGCACGGCAGGTGCCGCCTCAATATGGGCCGCACCATAAACCTGAGTTGCCACTTTGTTGACCTTGGCCCACAAGCTGTCTTCGTCGTCATAGACAAAGCGCAGCGGCTGTTTACGGTCACACATCTTCACGACCTCTGTCGCCAAGTCGGTGGCACCCGCGCCACCTTGTGCCCAGTGCCTCGACACGACCACCGGCACACCCAGCGCCAAAACGCGCGCGCGCAAAACATCGTGCTCGGCTTCGGTGTTCGACGCAAAGTGATTCACTGCCACCACGCAGGGCAACCCAAATACCTGGGTCACGTTGTGCACGTGGCGCTCTAAGTTGGCCATGCCGCGCTCAAGCGCATCGAAGTTTTCGTTGCCAAGATCGGCCAGTGCCTGACCGCCGTGGTACTTGATGGCGCGAACGGTTGCCACGATGACCGCTGCGGCAGGGCGGAGACCCGACGCACGGCACTTGATGTCAACAAACTTCTCTGCGCCCAGGTCGGCCCCGAAACCGGCCTCGGTGACCACGTAGTCGGCCAACTTCAAGGCCGTGCGCGTGGCCATCACCGAGTTACAACCGTGCGCGATGTTGGCGAAGGGGCCGCCATGAATCACCGCCAAGTTGCCTTCTAAAGTTTGCACGAGGTTGGGCTGCAGGGCCTCGCGCAAGAGCACCGCCATCGCACCATGGATCTTCAAATCCCGCGCGCGAACTTCTTTCTTGCCGTGCGTCGAGGCCACAACTATGTCGCCCAATCGTTGCTCAAGATCCGGCAGCGAGACGGCCAAGCACAAGATGGCCATGACCTCTGACGCCACCACGATGTCAAACCCGTCTTCACGCACAAAACCATTACCGGTGCCGCCCAAACCCACGATGATGTGACGCAGCGCGCGGTCGTTCATGTCCATGACGCGGCGCCAGGTGATGCGGCGCGTATCGATGTTCAGCGCGTTACCGTGGTGGATGTGGTTGTCGATCGCAGCAGCCAGCAAATTATTGGCCAAGGCAATGGCGTTGAAATCTCCCGTGAAATGCAGATTGATGTCTTCCATCGGCACGACCTGCGCATAACCACCACCGGCCGCCCCGCCCTTCATGCCAAACACAGGGCCCAAAGACGGTTCGCGCAAAGCCATCACGGCCTTCTTGCCAATGCGATTGAGCGCGTCGCCCAAACCCACCGTGGTGGTGGTCTTGCCCTCACCCGCGGGCGTGGGGCTGATAGCCGTCACCAGGATCAACTGGCCCTGCGGCCTGTCGCGCAATGAGTCGATGTAGTCCAAACTGATCTTGGCTTTGAAGTGACCATAGGGCACCAAGCCATCATCAGGAATGCCCAGGCGCTGCGCCGCCAGCGGGACGATGCGCTTGAGCACCGCGGCTTGGGCAATCTCGATGTCACTGAAGGGCACGCCGAACTCCTGGTCTGTGTTGATCGGGCGCCACATTGTGCTGGGATACTTCTTCCCTCTTTGATGCGTTGGCTGGTGCAAAAATGCCCATTTGCACTGTTGGGATGACACCTTGGTTTGGTCTGAACTGCTTCAATCCGCTTATCTGAATCTCTTGGTTTCAGCGGGACGGCCCATGGGTTTGATGGCCCTGCTGGCCGGCGCATTGGCCGCTGTGTTGATCGTCATCAGCACCTTTGTGAAAACCATCATTCCGCTGCGTTGGTTGGCCGTGGGCAGCAACGTTGGTTTTGTGCTTTATGGCGCGTTGCAACCGGCTTGGCTTGTGCTGGCCTTGCACCTCACCTTGTTGCCAGTCAACGTGTACCGTGCAATAGAAATGGTGCGTTTGACACGGCGCGTCACCGACTCCTCACGCGCTGGTGACGCGGCCGACGTTTGGCTTCGGCCCTACATGCGGCGCCAGCGTCACAAAGCCAATGATCTGATTTTTCGCAAAGGCGATGACGCAGACCATCTCTACTTTTTGGCGCAGGGTCAGATTGAGTTCATCGAAGCCAACCACACCATCAAAGAAGGTCGAATCTTCGGCGAAATTGCTTTTTTTGCGCCGGACAGAAAGCGAACTGGCACGGCGCGCTGCGTTGGCCCTTGCACAGTATTGCGTATCGACGAGACCACATTCAAACAGCTTTACTACCAAAACCCTGACTTCGGTTTTGAGGTCGTCCGGCTGATTGCAGGGCGCTTGACCCGCGACATTCAACGGCTCGAAATGGAACTGGCGCAGGCCAAGTCGAGAGAGGCTCATGGGGTCAATGCCCAGGGTGCGCACGGAACAAGCTGAGTACACTTTCGCGGGGCCAGCAGGCTTGGGGCCCTACCCCATTTGAACAACGCACAGGTACGACATGAAACACGCAATCGCGCTTTGCGCAGCACTTTTTATGATGGCCGACGCA
>JAYVRO010000601.1:0-2813 GCA_043776165.1 Rubrivivax sp.
TTCCTGCGGCAGGTGCTGCAAGGTGATGGCCGCGCGCTGGCCGCCTGGCGACAGCATCACGCGGCCATCGTCGAGCGCTTTGTGGTGCCATCAGTTCAAGGCTGAGCTGTGCAGCCCGAAAAGACCCAGCAAAGTCGGACCAGATCAGGGTCGGCGCCGTCCACGCTGCGGGGGCACGTATCAGCAGCGCCCTGACTCCGGTGTCGGACACTTACGACGCAGGAGTTCAACGTCGAATTGCAGGCCCTCGACCATCGATATGACGGAAGGTGATGCGGCCCTTGCTCAGGTCATAGGGCGACAGTTCAAGCGACACGCGGTCGCCTTGCAAAATACGGATGTGGTGTTTTTTCATGCGCCCTGCCGTGTAGGCCACCAGCTTGTGGCCGTTTTCCAGCAACACGCGAAATCGGGAGTCGGGCAACACCTCTTCAACGAGCCCGTTCATCTCGATCAGATCTTCTTTGGCCATGGACGCTTTCTGTGTGAGGTGGATGAGCTGCCTCGTACGGCGCTTCGTCAATAAAGCAGTACTGGCTCATGGGCATGCACACGCTGGCGCGGCAATGCAAAAACTGGGGCGTCGACGCAGCGGCGCGAAGGTCGGTAGCAAGGGAGTGGGGTTGGCGCTGATGGGCTCTACTGCTGGGCCAACACGAGCGCCGAGCCATTTTCCCTAGGCCACTGTGACCACAGGGCCAGCCGCCACACTGACCCCGAACTTTACCACTGCAGCCTCGCTGACCAACATTTGCCGACGTTTTGCCCTGCGTTTGCCGTGCTTTTACCCTGTCTCAGGGCCCGATTGCTGCACGCTCACCTTGTTCGAAGGCGATTTTCACGTGCCCACCCCGCTGCTAGACTCGACTGCCCCATCAACAGCAGCGCTGGCGTGCCGCAAACCATGGACACACCCGGCAATCTTTTTGTTGTGGCGGCCCCCAGCGGGGCCGGCAAATCGAGCCTCGTCAAGGCCTTGCTGGAGCTTGATTCGCACTTGGCGGTGTCAGTCTCGCACACCACGCGCGACCCACGCGGGCAAGAGCAACATGGCCGCGAATATTTCTTCATCGACGAGCCTGAATTCCGCGCCATGGTCGCCCGCGGCGAATTTTTGGAATGGGCCGAAGTCCACAGCCGCTTGTACGGCACGTCTCGGCGCAGCATCGAAGAACTCTTGCAACGTGGTCAGGACGTGATCCTGGAGATCGACTGGCAAGGCGCATTGCAGATCAAGAAACTCTTTGAACACGCCGTGCTGATTTTTGTGCTGCCACCGAGTTGGACGGAATTGCAGCAGCGCCTGATGCGTCGGGGAGAAGACAAGCCCGAGGTGATTGCATTGCGCCTGGCCAATGCCCGCACCGAGGTGGCCCAGGCCGCGAACTTCGACTTTGTTATCATCAATGCCCTGTTCGAGACGGCATTGTTTGACCTGAAGACCGTCGTCCACTCGCAGCGGCTCAAATACGTCGCCCAGCGCCGCAACCGTTCACAGGTGTTTGCCGCGCTGAATTTGATCTAAGTCGCTGATCTCCGCTGATCTCAATTGATCCCCAACCGCTGAACCTCAGCCCAGGAACACCATGGCCCGCATCACTGTTGAAGACTGCCTTGTCAAGATCCCCAACCGCTTCCAACTCGTGCTGGCCGCTACGTACCGAGCACGCATGCTCAGCCAAGGCCATGCACCCAAGATCGAAACCAAGAACAAACCCGGCGTGACGGCGCTGCGCGAAATCGCCGCCGGTGAAGTGGGCATCGAGATGCTGCGCAAAGTGCCGATCTGAACCACCACGTTTAAACCTCGAGATTACGCACCCTGCACGCGGGCACCTTCGGGTGCCCGTCGTCGTTTTTGGCGCGGTTTTGACGCGACATTGATCCCGATTTTTCATACGCTAAATTCGCCCCATGGGACTTCGATCATTGGCTGCCGAGTTACTGCCCGCTGCGCTGCAAAGTTTGCAGCGCTCGGGCCAATCGCCGCAGGCCGCGCCACCGATTGAGGCCACGTCCTTTGCAGCCTTGATGGACAAGCTCGCCTACTTGTCCAAAGCCGACACGCGCCTGGTGCGAGAGGCCTACAAGTTTGCTGATGAAGCCCACCTGGGACAGTTCCGCGCCAGTGGCCTGCCGTACATCACGCACCCCATTGCCGTAGCCGGTCTGTGCGCCGATTGGCGGCTTGACGCGCAGGCCATCATGGCCGCGTTGATGCACGACACGATTGAGGATCAAGGCGTCACCAAGATCGAGTTGATTGAAAAGTTCGGCACCGCAGCGGCCGAATTGGTCGATGGACTGACCAAGCTGGAGCGCCTGCAATTCAATACCCGCGAAGAGAACCAGGCCGAGTCGTTTCGCAAGATGTTGCTGGCGATGGCGCGCGACGTTCGCATCATCCTGATCAAGCTCGCCGACCGCTTGCACAACATGCGCACCATGATGGCCATGGCGCCCAACAAGCGCCAGCGCATTGCGCGTGAGACGCTTGACATCTATGCACCCATTGCCCATCGACTGGGCCTGAACCAGACCTACCGCGAGCTGCAAGAGCTGTCGTTTCAGCACCTCTACCCGTGGCGACACGGCGCGCTGGCCAAGGCCCTGACCCGGGCTCGCGGCAACCGGCGTGACATCGTTGATCGTGTGCAAGAAGACGTGCACAAAGCCTTCAGCGCGCAAAAGTTAAAGGTTCAGGTGAGTGGACGTGAGAAGACCGTGTTTTCCATCTACCGCAAGATGCGTCAAAAGCACGCGGGTTTTGCGCAGGTCACCGACCTCTTTGGTTTTCGCATCGTTGTACCCAC